>JBEPWN010000264.1:0-4631 GCA_041642395.1 Marinilabilia sp.
CCCTTATAATCGGTCGTTTCTAAGGAACTTTAATGTGGGGAACAAAAAGATCATTCCTTCAAAGAGACACTTAAGGGAGAGAATGAAGTAAGGGATCCAGCAGAAGTGGCTGCTGGGAAATGAGTGAGGGCTTCACTTAAAGTGAAGCCTTCACTGATGTTAAGATTTACTGCCGAGCTGACTCCACCAAACAAACCGGCATAATAAGAAGCAATGCCCGATGGTTTAATATACCCACCGATAAACAAACGGATAAATCTTACAAGCCACACAAATCCCAAAAGCGGCTTCCAGGAATGAAAACACTCCAAGCAGTCCGGCTAAAATATAGATTGCCTGAACAGCGCCTGACAATATCAACAAAATAATGGCAACACTGAATAACAACCCGATACGGACCGCAAACAATTTGGGGCCCGCATTGATCATTTGCGGGCTGAACGAAAACGCTTTCGCTACTCCCCTAGATGTTATGGCCAGTGGACTTAATCCGGGCCGGTCAATGGCTCTTAGCAGAAAATCAATCGCCAGAAATGCCATCAGGTAAATATTTAATGTCAATATAAAAAGTACTATTATCAATGTTGTGAATGCACCATTCAGGCGCGCCACACGCTCGTTCACCGACTTAGGCGAAACAGGGCAAAAAGCATAATTTTTCATGGTCTGATGATATTAATGAAACAACTGGAATGATACAAATAGTCCCGGGTTTCCAATCTTTTATATTTATAGTCGGAAAAACCAGGCAATCCTGACAAGTTTCATTGACTATTTATTAAATCTCTTTTTAAGGTCGACATAATTACCCTGTAAAATAACATTACTTTGCTGGCTCCCACTTATAGGGCTTCACCGGCTCATCCAAAGGTGTTTGGGCAATATGGTTCACATAATTGCTGATGGTTTTCTGAGCAATTCCCACAATCAACTCAAGTATTTGTTCTTTCGTATATCCGGCATTAAGAAAATCAGCTATTTCCTCCGGTTCGGGCCACCCCCTCTTTTCAGTCATAATAACTGCAAATTTCCGAAGTGCCTCCAGCTTCGAATCAATCTCAATTGGTGCATTATTTCGAAGCGATTCAACCACATCAGCAGGAACCTTCATCATTTCGGCCACCATGGAATGAATGGACATACAATAATGACAGTTGTTTATCCGGCTGACAGCCAACAAAATAACATTTTTCTCAATAGTAGAGAAAGAGGTTTCCATAAATAAAGCATTCAATTCATGGTAGGCCTTTACAACCTGAGGCGATGTTGCCATGATACCATACAAATTGGGAACAAATCCGTTTTGTTTCTGCATCCTGTTCAGTAATTCTTTAACTTCTTCCGGTGCGGAATCCGGAGTATGTACTTTAAATTGTTCCATAACATTAAAATTTAAAATTAACTCAATCTAAGCTACTGCTTAGAATACATTCAAAAAAATTTTATTCTTCGATATTTAACAATGCAACTGAAATATAATCCGCCACTTGTTTTTCGTTCATATTCTTAGCAATCACTGAAAGACCCTGCATCAGGCCAAGCAGATAGTTGGAATATTTTTCAACATCAGTATCCGGAGACACGTCGCCTGCCTGGATTGAATTAAGTAAAATATTACGAATCATTCCCTGCACAAAAACGAAATATTTTTGCAATTCAACTGCAATATCGGGATCGGTCGCCGCATCCATTTCGGAGGTGGTGTTGACCACCAGACAGCCGTTCCGGGCTTTTCCCTGACGGACCAATTCCACAAACCCATAAAGAAACTCTTTTAAATCATTTATTCCTGCATTCCTTTTTCTTAAAGAACTGAAGAGGCTCTGCCCGGCATGTTCCCTATATTTTCTCAAAGTTTCAATAAAAAGGTTTTTCTTATTTAAAAAAGAGGAATAAATGGAAAATTGATTAATCCCCATCTCCTTCTCCAGTAATCTCACCGATGTATTACCATAACCATGAATCCAGAATACATTCATGGCCTTTTCAAGGACTAAGTCCTTATCGTATGCTTTTACTCGTGGCATCTGATTAAATGTTTATTGATTACAAATCTAAGCGATTGCTTTGAAACATGCAAATTTCTCAATCAAAAACATAAGGTTAATATGTAAATACCACATTCTGAATGGCAGAAAAACAAAAATATACTGCAAGACAATTACTGTCATGCCTTTACATATGAAACAGCCGGAAAAAAGTTGACTTTCTTGATCATCAGGATTAAATTATTCAATACCATTTATTTAAAATTGAGTGGTAGCCGGAAAATATATTTTAAAACGGCTAAAAGCGAAGTTATTATATCGATATCGCTAACAATAGATCTTTAGATTTTTAGATGTTAGATGGATTGTATCATACTGAAAAACAACCTCTTCAAACTATGACCGTATTAAGCTTAAACAATTGATGGACAATCTATTACAAAACTTTAACGGACTATTAACGAAAGAAACAGAGTATATTATGCCGAAAGAAAATCAGAATGTTTATCGCTAAAAATTCGGATTGGTTATCACAACCCCCAGAAAGCGCAGCGCAAAAAGAAAAGTTGTTTTTTTTTGACAATGGTAATATCAATTTATAGAAAACAATTTGCCAGGTAAAACGCGTGAAATCAAATATAACCTAAGTTGAGCGATACGAGTTCAGCGAATTATGATTATTGAGCTTGCCGAAGTGGGTTACTGAGCTTGCCGAAGTGGGTTACTGAGCTTGCCGAAGTATCGCTTTACCTAGAGTTAAACCGATATAGAAAATGTTGACTTGCACCATTTTTTTTGTGAAAGCCTTACATTTTCTTAATCGTTGAGCGGAATCACTCAATTTGGGTATAAATCATTTTAAACTTTTAAACCATGAACAATCAATTTTGGAAAGCAGCAATTTGGTCCGGCATTATAGCCGGAATAATTATGTTAATACTGGAAATGGTCATGAATCCCTTATTTCTGGACAAAAGTATGTGGGGCCCGTCAAGAATGATTGGTGCAATATTGCTTGGTAGTGAGGTATTACCTCCGCCTGCAACTTTTGATTTTTGGATATTAATGGCTGCAACGGCTGTCCACTTACCTTTGTCGGTGGTTTTTGCAATAATAATCGGATTCCTGGTACGAAAGGTACCGGTAAGGATGGCCGTAATCATTGGTGCAGGTATCGGCCTGATTATTTATGTAAGTAATTTTTATGGTTTTACGGCTTTCTTTCCCTGGTTTGCCGATGCCAGAAACTGGGTGCAAATAGTTATTCACATACTATTTGGATTAGCAGCAGCCTGGTCTTTCAAATCGATTTATAAAGAAGAGATTACAATTGAGGTTCAAAAATAGATCGATAATTTTTAAAGACTGGAATTTAAAGGCTTGTATTGTTGCTTAAAACGGAGCTAGAGGCTCTTAGAATTATAGACAACCTAGATATAAAGAATATCGACGCTGAAAGTGTCGCACATCCTGGGTGTTTAAAATTGGAATTTTTTAATGAATCAACCTTGCTATAGGGATTATTTTTTTGATGAATCAAATAAAACATTCAAGATGACAGATCAATTATCAAACGATGAATTTTTCCAATATACTCCGGGAATTCATGAACCCACATGGATTCCCGTTGCCAAAAAAGTACAGGTCAAACTGAAACACGTAACTATAGCTGACAGCCAGAGAGTTATGCTAAAACGGGAATTTCCCATGGCTTATTTTTTCCCGCAGGAAGATGTGCAAATACAATTTCTCGAAGAAAGTCATCAAAGTTCGAAATCCGATGCCTGGGGCAATCCTCTTTACATGCACGTGAAAACAGGCAGTAAGGTAGCAGAACATGCAGCGTGGAGCTATAAAAAACCTACAGATCACGCACCCTCCGACATTGAAGGCTACATTGCATTTGAATGGGATGCCATGGATCTCTGGATGGAAGAAGATGAAGAAGTACGCGTCCATCCACGAGATCCCTACCACCGGATCGATGTTTGCCACAGTTCCCGCCATGTGAGGATTGTTATTTCCGGTGAAACCATTGCCGAAACAAGATGCCCGGTTATACTTTTTGAAACAGGGTTGCCCGCGCGGTTCTACATCCGCAAAACAGATGTGCGACTGGATCTTCTTGAACCTACTGCGCATCAAACTGAATGTCCCTACAAAGGAACGGCCTCTTATTATTCGATAAAAACAGATGAGCATAAAATGGAAAATGTTGTATGGACTTATCCGTTTCCAAACGCAGAAATGAATAAAATTAAGGATTTGGTGGCATTTTATGCTGAAAAAATTGACGACGTTTTTATCGACGGAAAAAAATTAACAAAATAGTCAGACAAACAAAATTCTTTAAACAATGAGCATTATGAATAAGTTTCATAATCAACGATTAAAAGGCCAAACAGCAATTGTTACCGGAGCAGGCTCAGGAATTGGTAAAGCCATTGCAATCCAAATGGCCGGGGAAGGTGCACAGATGGTTGTAAATTATATTTCAAATGCAGATGAGGCGCAGGAAGTTGTTGATGCCATAAAAACGGCAGGAGGAGACGCAGTAAAAATCAAGGCAGATGTAAGCAATGAAGATCAAGTGAAAAGCCTGTTCAGCAAGACCATCGAGATCTTTGGTCCGGTAGACATCCT
>JBEPWN010000265.1:0-4627 GCA_041642395.1 Marinilabilia sp.
GGGTAGGCCATCCACACCTTGGATCCACTCTGAATTGCCGGCTGGGCCTCTTCAATTAAACGACGATCGAGTACATCCTCAATTTTATGGTCCTGTTCCATGGTGTTGTGCAACGCATATTTGTGTCCTTCTTCCGGAAAATGCAGCAATCCTGAAAAGTCAATTCCTTCAGTTTTCCAGTTCCCGACCACCGGATCCTGTTCAAGCAGATCACTGCGCCCAATAACCTCTTCCAGGGAGCGATAACCCATTTCAGCGAGAATCTCCCTCACTTCAGTAGCAATAAATGTAAAGAAATTGATCAGATTCTTATATTTTCCGATAAACCGATTTCTTAATGCTTCATCCTGGGTTGCAATACCTGCCGGACATGTATTAAGATGGCACTTTCGCATCATTATACATCCCAGCACAATGAGGCTGGAAGTGGCAAAGCCATATTCCTCGGCACCCAGCAATGCCATTTTAACAACATCATGGCCTGTCTTTAATTGACCGTCCGTTTGTAATTTTACCCGTCCTCTCAGATTATTTAGAACTAATGTCTGCTGAGTTTCAGCCAACCCCAGTTCAACTGGAAGTCCTGCATGCTTAATGGAACTGGTGGGACTAGCACCGGTTCCGCCCTCCGTTCCGCTGATCACAATCAGGTCGGCATGGGCTTTGGCCACACCGGCAGCAACTGTTCCAACGCCTGTTTCGGACACAAGTTTAACGCTGATTCTGGCACGGGGATTTGCATTTTTTAAATCGAAAATAAGCTGCGACAGATCCTCAATAGAATAAATATCATGATGTGGAGGAGGAGAAATAAGCGTAATGCCGGGTGTGGAATTCCTCAGCTTGGCGATCACCTTATCAACTTTATAACCAGGCAACTGGCCACCCTCACCGGGTTTTGCACCCTGAGCTACTTTTATCTGCAACTCATCGGCATTGACCAAATAATTGTTTGTAACTCCAAACCGACCACTTGCCACCTGTTTAATAGCACTTCTGGCAGGTGATTTAAAGCGTTTAGCGTCTTCCCCGCCTTCTCCGGTATTGCTTCGTCCGCCAACTTCGTTCATGGCCATGGCCAGTGCTTCATGGGCCTCCTTAGAAATGGAACCATAACTCATAGCACCTGTCACGAAGCGCTTCAATATTGCTTCAACAGGTTCCACCTGGTTAACATTGATGGACTTGCCCGGTTTTACTTTCAAGAAACCCCTCAAAAACAAAGGCTTCCGGTTGTCCTCCTCTACCTGGCGGGAATATTGCTTGTATTTTTCATAATCGTTTCGTGATGTAGCCCATTGCAGAAGCCCTATAGACTCAGGATTCCATGCATGTTTCTCCCCATCTTTGCGGTAAGCATAAACCCCGGAGTTTTCGAAAGGACCAGGAGGCAATTGCTCATCAAATGCTTTCTGATGAAAAGCAATGGATTCCTTGGCAATTTCATCGAAACCTATACCTCCTATCCTGGAAGTAGTGCCGGTAAAATACAGGTCAATCACCTCATTGGAAACACCAATTGCTTCAAATATCTGTGCTCCATGGTAACTACGCAAGGTAGATATGCCCATTTTGGAAAGAACCTTCATCAAGCCCTTGTCAACCGCTTTGATATATTGTTCGCGGGCGTCACTGTATGATCCTTCCACTCTTTTTTGTTCTACCAGATCGTTAATGGCAGCAAAACACACATAAGGATTTATGACACTTGCACCGTATCCCAATAACAAAGCAAAATGCATCACTTCACGTGCCTCTCCGGTTTCTACTATCAACCCTATCTGCATTCGTTTTTTTGCCTTGATCAGATGATGATGAACAGCTGCTGTTGCAAGCAAAGAAGGGATTGCAGCATTTTCAATGCTTACATCTCTGTCACTAAGTATAATGTAATTGCTTTCATCATCAACCGCTTTTTCAGCTGCTTTACAAATTTCTTCCAGAGCTGTTTTCAATCCTTCCCCACCCCGGGAGGCACGAAATAGCATAGGAATGGTTGCATGAGTAAACTCCTCACGGCGGTAATCTTTAATCTTTCCCAGGTCGGTATTTGTGATAATCGGGCTGGTAAATTTCACAGAGCGACAATGTTCCTGATTTTCGATCAGCAGGTTTTTGGATACAGAACCGATATAATTGGTAAGAGCCATTACCAATCCTTCACGGATAGGATCAATGGCAGGATTAGTCACCTGAGCAAAATGCTGCCGGAAATAACTGAATAGCCGTTGAGGTTTTTCAGAAAAAACAGACATCGGGGTATCATTCCCCATCGACCCAAGAGGCTCAACCCCCGTTTGGGACATAGGACTAATGATCAGATTGAAATCCTCCTTATTGTAACCAAAAGCCTTAAGATACATATTATAATCTTCGCCCAGATCGGAAGGAACACGTTGCTTTACTTCAATATCACGCAAACTGATCCGGTTTTCATTCAGCCAGTTTTCAAATGGATGGCGACGGGAAAGCTGAGCCTTAATCTCTTCATCGGGGATAATAATTCCAAGCTGGGTATCTACCAGTAAAAGCTTACCCGGTTTCAGACGTCCTTTTGAGATAATCTTTTCAACAGGAAAGGTCTGAACCCCAACTTCAGAGCTCATTACAATTAAATCATCATCGGTAATCACATAACGCGAAGGTCTCAAACCATTGCGATCAAGCGTGCCACCAATGTATCTGCCATCGGAAAAAACGATCGAAGCAGGCCCATCCCATGGCTCCATAATGGTACTATGGTATTCGTAATATGCCTTTAGGCTCGGGGGAATGGGATTTTTGTCATTCCATGATTCGGGAATCAGCATTGTAAGTGCGTGAGGCAGCGATCGCCCGGTAAGAAATAAAAATTCCAGAACATTGTCCAATGATGCCGAATCACTTTTCCCGCCTTCTATAATGGGAAATAATTTTTTAAGATCATCTCCAAACAAATCAGATTGTAAAAGCCCCTCTCTGGCCTGCATCCAAAGCCGGTTGCCCTTAATTGTATTGATTTCGCCATTATGGGCCAGTATCCGGAAAGGCTGAGCCAGATCCCAGGTAGGAAATGTATTGGTACTAAACCGTGAATGAACCAAAGCAATGGCACTGGCAATTTCCGGAGATTGTAAATCGGAAAAATATTCTCCCAACTGTTCAGGGGTAAGCATTCCCTTATAAATAAATATTTTTGTTGAAAGACTTACAATATAAAAACACTCTTTGGATACAATGTCAGAGTTTCGAACTGCATTTTCGGTCACTTTTCGAAGAAGAAACAACTTTCGTTCAAGATCGTCCTGTTCGGTATAGTTCCCCCTCACAAAAATCTGTCGCACCACAGGTTCGCTGCTTCTTGCTATTTCACCTATCACATCCGAGTTAACCGGCACATCCCTGTAACCAATCAGCTCAAGCCCCTCATCCACAATATTTTTATTCATTATTTCCAGACATAACCGGGCATCATCCTCATCTGAAGGCAAAAACATAAGACCGGTACCGTAACCTCCTGCCCGGGGCAACTCAAAACCAAATGTATTAAAATAATCATGGGGCACCTGCATCAAGATGCCTGCACCGTCACCTGATTTATTGTCGGAACTTTCGGCACCCCGGTGAGTCATGTTCACCAAAACTTCCAATCCCTTGCGCACAATATCATTGGACCGCTGCCCTTTGATATGAGCGACAAATCCTATTCCACAATTATCATGTTCATTTGCCGGATCATACAAGCCCTGAACTTTTGGAAAACGTTGCTGCATATTGAGTCACTTTTAGAAGGAGAATATATTAATCTAATGGAAGGCATCAATGTCTGTTTACCCGCCAAGACTTTCACTATATCACTTAACAGACACTTTAACTTTATAATTGAAAGCAAAATTACTGCTTTTTATTGCATTTATCAAACATTTAGATTAAAATGTGCCAGATCATACATTCAATTAATTATTTTTTAATATCCGAAATATCATTTTAACATCTGCCCGGGAAAAACCCGAATAAAAATATCCGCAGCTCATCCTGTCATATCATGCACCTCATCGAATAGCCGATATGAAGTTATAAAAATGATGCTACTTTTGTAATACTAGGAAATACAACTATCTACAAAAATAACATAAGACCATGGATCAAACTTCAAAATCACATTTCACAAAACATCATCAGCCCATAACAGGTATAATACTTGTAATCATCGGGGGGATACTTCTTGCAGGTAACCTCGGGCTGATTCCGCCCCAAATTTGGAACATTATATTCCGATGGCCAACCGTATTTGCAGTCATTGCGATTATCAATCTTGTAAAGAAAAAGTTTATTCCGGTCATGGTTTTTGGTTTGTTATGGGCGTTTTTTGTTCTTCCAGACATTGTTCCAGACCTTAAAGCAGAAGAGATCTGGAAATTCTGGCCCATATTATTAATACTGGCAGGCATCCTTTTTCTGAATACCAATGTGAAGAGAAACAGAAGTATTCCTGTCAAAAAAGAAGGTGCCAACGCAGAAGATATAATAGAGGAAGTGGTTATTTTCAGCGGAAACATTAAGCGCATAGAATCCAATAATTTCAGAGGTGGTGAGATTACCTCAATTTTTGGTGGCACAGAGATCTATTTCAACGGTTCCAAGATAG
>JBEPWN010000266.1:0-4618 GCA_041642395.1 Marinilabilia sp.
AAAAAAAACAACCCATTCTCTCCGTTCATATATGGTAAACGTACGTCATTGCAAACGTAGTGAAGCAATCTCTATTTTTTAACAAACAAACCTCAACCTCCCATACCTTTCAACCTACCAACCTACTGACCTAATCCCCTACTAGCACTAATTCCCTACTAGCCTAATCCCCTAAACTCTCTTCTGCCACCGCTCTGCGGTTCTTCAATTGGGGATTTCCTATTTTCTTCTACCGCTCTATCGCCGCTCTGCGGCTAATGTTCTACCAACCTACTGACCTAATGACCTACTTGCCTAATAACCTACTAGCCTACTTGCCTACTTGCCTACTTACCTACGGAATAATTCTTTTGCCATTCTTAAAACCAACAATAAAACAATCGGGAACTATTTTACGTATTTGGGGCAATATCTCTTTAATTTCCTGCTGACTCAGACTCCGTGCGGTGGTATATTTATACTGATCTCCTTCTTTATATTCCCATACATTATCAAATCTTTTATACGGCCCTTCATGATCCCCTAATGGATTTTTTGAACTGGCTACCTGAATGCGATATTCTATACTGTCGATATCCGTTTTTTCCATATTCTGCGGTGAAACAACTTTGGATTCTGAATTAAACCTGACCAATTGAGAATTTCTGGCATCATATCGTTCTTTATAATCGCGAATAGCCCTGAAAATAGCCGATGCCAGAAAAACCTTTCCTTTATCGGAAGTGATGAAATTCTCCTCATATTTATTGCTCAGAAAACCAACTTCCACCAATACTCCCGGCATGGATGTTTCACGCAAGACCAAAAAACCGGCTTGTTTTACCCCCCTGTTATGGCGGCCTACCCTCTTTTCAAACTGTTGCTGAACGGCCGATGCAAATCCGATGCTCTGATCAAGATAAACATTTTGCATAAGCTCGAATATAATATACGATTCTGTTGAATTGGGATCAAAACCTTCGTATTTACTTTTGTAATTATCTTCAAGCACAATTACAGAGTTCTCTTTTTTGGCCACTTCGAGGTTTTCCTCCGATCGGTGTAATCCTAAAACAAAAGTTTCTGCACCATAGATGCCCGGATTAGATATGGAATTGGCGTGTATTGAAACAAATAAGTCGGCATTATGCTCATTGGCAAGGCTGGCACGTTCATCAAGGGGTACAAAAACATCCTTATCCCGGGTCATAATTACATCGACATCAGGCAAATACTGGGTCAGATAGTCCCTCACTTTAAGACCGATATCGAGAACAATGTCCTTTTCTTTATTATATTTCCCAACTGCACCCGAGTCTTTTCCTCCATGCCCGGGATCAATAATAATTGTTTTGAGCCTGACGGAATTTTTTTCCTGATTTTGGCCAAGAGTGTCTATTACTGAAAATGAACCAATCAAAGCTGTGAACCAAAATACGTGCTTTATATTATTCAAAAAATTCATTCCTACTTGCATAATATCTAATATATAAATTGCAAATTTGCGAGTTTTTAAACAAATACCATCCCAAAAATAAGAAATATTACAGGTTGTTGCAGTTAAATGGTCTCAATTTTGCTATAAAAATCACTTTAAAGACCGTTTTTTCGCTTATTTTTGTGGTCAATTTACCATCACTGGTTCGTGACATGACAGTTTAGAATTTTATTTATTTTGATACCACTAGGATACAAACACATCGTCTCATATTCGATAAGCGGTTTTCTGCTGACAGCTTTGCTTTTACTCCCAAAGGTTGTGGTATCACAGGAAGCAAAGCTGGCTGTCAGTGATACATTGGAAATACCTCAGAGATCCGTTTCTCAGGACTCTGACACGACACAAAAAAGAAAAGAAAGAGCTCCCGTAATTGAAGCTGAGGTGGAATATTCCGCCACCGACTCGGTAAAATTTACCGGAAGCAAAGTATTTCTTTACGGTGATGCCAGTGTCAGTTATCAGGAAGTTCTTCTGACCGCCTACCAAATTGAACTCGATCTTGACAGCAGTCTGGCTTATGCCACAGGCAGGATCGACTCAGCCGGCAATGAAGTGGGACTACCGGTTTTCAAAGATCCCAGTGGTGAATACACAATGCGTACCATCCGCTACAATTTTGAAACCGAAAAAGCAATTATAGAGCATGTGGTTACTGAACAAGGTGAAGGGTATGTGGTGAGCCAGCGGGCAAAAAAACAGGCAGACGATGTCTACTCTCTGCGTGACGGAAGATATACCACCTGCACCAATCACGATCATCCCCATTTTTATCTTAATATGACAAAAGCGAAAGTCATTCCCGGAGAAAAAATCATAACCGGGCCGGCTTATCTGGTAATCGAGGATGTAGTAATGCCCTTTATTGTTCCCTTTGGTTTTGTACCCAGTACTTCCACTTACAGCTCCGGATTTCTTTTACCATCCTATGGCGAGGAAAGCAACCGTGGTTTCTTTCTGCGTGAAGGAGGATACTACTGGGCCACCAGTGATTTCTTTGATCTGTCATTGACCGGGGATATTTACACCAATGGCTCCTGGGGATCGAGACTGGCTTCACGGTATAAAGCAAGATACCGGTATTCAGGAAATTTTAATTTTCAGTACATTACCAATATTTCAAGTGAAAGAGAACTGCCCGACTACAGCAAATCGACCGACATGTCGATCAACTGGTCACATAATCAGGACGCCAAAGCCAATCCTTTCAGCAGATTTTCGGCGAGTGTTAATTTCTCTACCAGCTCATTTGACCGTAATAATGTGGGAAGCATCATTAATCCGCGACAGCTGGCTCAAAACACCAAACGTTCCAGCGTAAGCTACTCACGCCAATTTCCCGGCAGTCCGTTCAATCTGTCGGCCAATCTTCAGCATTCCCAGAACAGCCGCGATACTACCATCGATCTCACAATGCCCAACCTAACCCTTACCATGAATCGTATCCAGCCTTTTGAAAATAAAAACAGGGTCGGTTCTAAAGAGGCATGGTACGAAAAAATAAGTATGAGTTACACGGGTAATGCCAGTAACCGAATTTCCACAAAAGAAAGCGAACTTTTAAATTCCAGCCTTACACAAGACTGGAAAAACGGAATTCAACACACCATTCCGGTAAGCATGAATTTTAAACTACTCCGGCATTTTACCCTTTCACCCAGCTTTAATTACAAAGAACGCTGGTACTTCAAATCCATTGAAAAAGATTTTGATCCAGATCAAAATCGGGTCATTGTTTCAGATACAACACAAGGATTTAACCGGGTTTACGATTACAGTTTCTCGGTGGGGACCCAAACAAAACTATATACTTTTTTCCGCCCCAGCCGGTGGCTTTTTGGCGATGGTATCCAGGCCCTCAGGCACATGATGACACCCTCCGTAAGCATGTCGTACAGGCCCGATTTTGGAGCCGAAAAATTTGGATATTACGATTGGTTCGAGTATTACGATCCCAACCAAGACGAAGTGGTTCGTCACGATTATTCAATTTATGAAGGAGCCATGTACGGAGTCCCGGGAAGAGGAGAATCGGGATCGGTGAGCATCGGACTAAACAACAACCTGGAAATGAAGGTAAAAAGCCGGAAAGACACCACTGGATTTAAAAAAATCCCCATTCTTGAGTCACTTAATTTCAGCACTTCGTATAATTTTCTGGCCGATTCGATGAGTTGGTCCAGGATTAATATGAGCGGACGAACAAAATTACTTGGTACATCGGTGAATTTCAATGCTGTTTTTGATCCTTATTCCTTTCAGTTGAATGAGCAGGGAAGGCCGGTAAAAGTTGACCGGCTGATGTGGGATACTCAAAAGAAGATTGCCCGGTTGGAAAATGCAAGCCTTAGTTTCGGTCTGAATTTTGGATCTAAAACTTTTCAGAAAGACAAAAACGAAACAGATACAAACGACAGCAATGGCAATTTTCCTGAAGATGAAAATGGGCCTCCATTGAATGATGAAGCAACCCGACCGGATTTGGATCAGGCTCAAACAACCTCACAAAGTCCTCAATACGCTGAGTTTTCCATTCCCTGGAATATGTCATTGAATTACAATATGCGCGTCATACAGGACCGGGAAAAATTCAATGAATCGAGCATGGATTATGACAAAAAAATTACCGCCGATATCAGTCTCAACGGCAATCTGGAACTCACTCCCAAATGGTCTATGAATTTTTCATCCGGATATAATCTCGACCGGCAGGAGATCTCACACACCAATATTCGCATCAATCGCGACCTCCACTGCTGGAGCATGAGTTTTAACCTTGTCCCCATTGGTTCTTACAAATCTTACTTCTTTACCATTGCAGTTAACAGCAGTATGCTTAAAGATCTGAAATACGAAAAACGAAGCCATGCCAGGGATAACCCGAGTTTTGGAGGGTTTTAATTATAACAACAGACCGTTATTAGATGATAGGTGGGTAGGTTAATAGGTGGGTAGGTTAATAGGTGGAACGGTTGAGGTTGGCTAAAGGTTGTTGCGGTTTATGCATCATTAGAAAATTCGCTTTGCAATTAAAGGTCTGCTTAACAGACAGAGATCGCTTTCCAATTTCCCCGAACAATATTGTAACAAAATAGTTTCTTTTTAAAACACAGAGATGAAAAAAGTTATTTCCACTCCGGA
>JBEPWN010000267.1:0-4589 GCA_041642395.1 Marinilabilia sp.
GTGTTTTTAAGATAGGTGGCCCAAAAAAGATTTTCACTTTTCCCGATAGGACGGACATATGGGTGGAGAAGGAAATCGCCTTTATTAAACCGAAGGATTACATTCTCCATATTGATACCCCGGGTACGGGCAAGGATGTTTTCCTTGAAACGATTGTTGTGGAAAGGCGCCTTACGCTCGGATAAAATGGTTTTTCGGGGATGAATTTCAGGAAACAACGATATCCTGATCAGAGAAAAAACAGGTTCGCCTTTTTGATTAAATAACAAATGCGTAGATTCAATCACCGAATGATTGGGCCGGTTAGCAGCTCTGATGTCAGTTATTTTAATGGTGCAGGAGAATGTGTCACCCGGGAACGCCGGATTGAGATAAAGTGCATCGCGCAGTTCAAGCTTCAGAACACTGGAATGGGCAAAATTCTCGACGCCTAGACTCAGCGTCAGATTAAGCAAAAACCCATATGGCAAAAAAATCTGATGAAATCCGAGCCGCCCGGCAAATTCCCTGCTGTTTTCGGGATAAGAGGATGTTGGCATAAAACCGCTCCACATGCTCAATACCGATTCATCTACAGTGATATTGTAGTTACTGATAATTTCCTTTCCCACAAAAACTTTATCCAAATCCAGTCCGTACCCAGCCTGGCGGTTTGGTTTAATAAATTCTTCCATACGCTTCTAACTTCCCTGCAAAAATAACAAAACACCCCGAAGCATTCAAACGATAATAGTCATACAATAAAAAAGCAAATGCTGTTCACCACAAAGCACTGGGCAATAGCTTGATGAAAGCATGGCCATTATCTTTATTAAATCACACAATCCTGATTTGTAAATATTTTATTGCTCCGTCCAATTCAAATTCTTTTCATCAACAAAAGCGCACCAATCAGTAGAGACAATCCCATCAGGTAACCTGTATTGATCAATCCTGTAAAAGGCACAAGAAACAGGACAGACAGAAAAGCGCCCAGTGCACCACCGGCAACATCGGCTGCATATACCAATGCAGCACCGTGTTGAATTCTTCTGCGATTTAAAGATATGCCAGCGACAAAAATGCCACCACCCACCACTGCCAGTGCAAGAATGATCAGAGAGGTCATAACCGGAAAAAACCATGTGCCAGCCATGCTATTTAATACAGGAACGCTCAATATTGAAATAAAAGCAATAACCATTAGTAAAACAGGAAAATAACGTGGTCTGAATGCACTGAAACCATTGCGGCCCAACCAGGCCCCAAGCGCCAGTCCGGCCATAAAAAGTGAAAACAACAACCCTGTAGCCCGGAAAAGATCACCCATCACCATCTGCCACAACAACAAAAAAACAACCTGCATACTTCCCAGAGCGATACCAGCAAGAAAAACGCCTTTTGAACTTTCCCTGAAAAATATCAGGCCAAGAATCAACAAAATACTCAGAATAACTGCCAGCCAATTCTTTTCTAAATCCCAAAAATCCTCCACATCCTCCAGAGCCAGACGAAACAACACAGGATGAACCCGGGTGTTCACAGGAACTTTCATCTCAAGGATTTCTTCCACATGTCTGACCCGGCTTTCCAGTAAAGTATCAGGAAAAATATCTTCACGCAAATATTTGTTGCATTTTAAGAACTTTTGATGACCCGCACTCAAAGAAACATCAACCGACTGCTGCGATGCAATAAAGAAAACCTTATTGCCAGCCCAAACTCTCACATGCGGAAAAATATCTTTAACGGTTTGATGCATTACCCGAAAAATGCCTTTTCGGCTTTCAGATAAAGAAGAAGAATAGTCGATCCCCCCCAAAATCAGTAAACCCCGGGGAGCGAGATTCTGTTTCAGCATTTTTAAAAAACCGGAAACATAAAACCGGGTGGAAGACAGATCAGCAGGTATGCCACCTCCTATCAAAATAATGTCGTATGGTTTATCTAACTGTCTCTTGAGGTAATGAAACGGATCAACTTCAATAAATTTCACCTTTCCATTGATTTCACCAACTTCATTCAAAAGCTTTTCCCCCAACCTGATCCTGGCAATATCTGAAGACACAAAATCTATTTCCAGTGAATCATATTTAAGAGCTTCGGGTAAAAGTCCGGGTTCCACATTCACAAGCAACATGCGGCGTGGGCGGGAATGTAAAAGAACGGCCGGATGCAAAAATTCTTCTGCTTTCTTTTGGATCAACTCAGCCCCTAAATAACGACCGCTTTCAAAATACTTCCGATCATCATTTTCTTTTAGAACATCAATACTACCATAAGGTGAAAAATGGGTCCGGGCAACTCTCCTGCCGTGTACCATTTCGCGTGCCAACCGGTATTGAGGCATAAAGTAGAGGGCTATAACCAAGCCGAGAACTATAAAGGAAAGACTTTTTTTGAATGAGCCGAGAGGTCTCAAGAGCATTAAAATGGTAAGAAAATTAATGATTAACAGCAACGATAATGCTTCAAAAGGATTAAGCCAAAGTAACGAAGACAGATAAAATAAAAGGCCGGCAGTCAGACTCCCGGCTTGTTCTGCTATATATGCAGTGACAGTTTTATTTTTCCCGGAATTGATACTCATTGCAGCGGAAAACCAAGTAAACATCATCCCGGTTGGAAAACAAAAAACAAACGTAACCATCGCGGTAGCCAGCAACCATTGAGTGAATCCAGGTGCTGCGCCCCCGGCTGCAAACCATTCACGGGCTATATAAAGCATCCACAATGATAATAATGCACTCACCCCCGACAATAATGGAAACACCCATGAATTTTGCCATCTGAATTTCTTAAAATATCGGGCCGAGAATGCACCGGCTCCTGCAAAAACCAACCAAAATGATAAAAACACACCTACAATCAACTCATTAACGGAATATAGAGAAGATAATTCCCTCAACAACACCACTTGTGTCATCAGCATTGTAAAACCACTCACAAAAACCGTCAGTCGTCCTTTAAAAAGGAAAGAATTAAAATCTTGCAAGGCATGGAAGTCACTGAATTTCCACATATCTCATTGATCATTTTGCGGATAAAAACCCATTGGTTGACAGATAAGCACCGAAAGTAACCAAAAACAGGGACTATGCAATCCCCGTTTTATACTATTCAGTGCCCGTATCGCCAAAAACCAATGCTTCATAGATATAAATATCCGCTTCCTTCCATCCTTCCCATCCCAGTCCTGCTTTATCCCGCGCACAATGCCCCAGCAATTCCTCACGGTTCCAACCGGTTTTTTCAGCCACCTGTGGCAGAAATGTGCCTCCGCGACCCTCCTTTTCAATCATAATACCATGTTTGCCGGGTATAATTTCCGAAACATCCCTGATCTTACGCATGGGAGTCAACACAGAGATATCAACACGTACATTATCAACATCATCAGGCTGAAGAGGCACAAACCGGGGGTCGTTCATTGCAGCGGCAAACGTCATGTGATCAACAACTTTCCACAACGGCATATCGTCACCAAAATGACCAACACACCCTCTGAGATTGCCGTTTTCATATATTGATACAAATGCTCCTGTCTGCATAAGTAGGTTTTCTGACAAAGCATCCTCGTCAGGCGGATCAGGCACAATCCCCTTGGCCGCTGCTTCCAGCAAATGGTGGGCCCGTTTCAGCAACCATTTTTTTTCATCATCACTCAAAGAAAAAGCCATTAGCGTTCGATTTTTTTCCGGAAAACAACAATGGCATTGTATCCAACAACCTTATCTTTATCCCCAAACTGTGAATCTCCGGAATTCTTATACTCAATGTGTTTATAATATACCTCATCCACTAAATGGGTAAGATGCAAAAGGGTAAGAACCGAAATCCATCCACACGAAGTGGTAGCCAGCCCTGCAATTCCCTTCCGATTATTGTCATCCAAAGTTTTAAGAAATTCATGGGGGTCATTTTCGACTATGGCACGGGCTGTCTGGTTATCCACTTCCACGGCATCGTCGTAGGCTGGATAATGAGAAAAATCGGTACTTATCACCAATAAATTTCCGGGAGTGAACCACTGCTTAAGCACTTTAGCCAGTTCAGACGCGGCTGCCGGATTCTGTGATCCCATAACAATGGGTACCAATTTAAAAGGATGTCTAAGGTGGTATTGCAAAAAAGGCAACTCCACCTCAAGTGAATGTTCCTGAATATGGGCAGCAGGATCAGCAGAAATAAAAGAAGAACTCCCGGTCATCTTATTTGCAACATCCTGATCCACTTCAACCTTTCCCAGGGGGGTCGTGTATCCTCCCGAGCTATAAACCGAGGCTCCGTCGAAAGCCATCCTGTGACTTGAGCCGATCAGAAATACACGTTCAAATTTAGTGTCAGGTGGAATTTGATTAAAAGCCGATGCGGCAACACCTCCTGAAAAAACATATCCGGCGTGAGGAACAATCACCGCTGCCACTTCATCATCACTTACAGCTGATCTGGCCCCGCTAAAGAGCTTCTTCAGATGCTCTTTCAGGGCATTTGAATCTCTTTCATAAAACATTCCTGCTACAGCAGGTTCTCTATATCCCATTTCCATAGCTTTACTTTTATCAAATAACAAAAAAAAGAAAAACGTCACTCTCTGATGTCGCAATCCA
>JBEPWN010000268.1:0-4589 GCA_041642395.1 Marinilabilia sp.
AATTGTCTTCGCCAGTTATAAAATTTGAGCCCTGGGATTTACGAGCCAGCTTCACAACGCTCGACATGCTTACTTATCACTTTACCTCACTGTCAAATCCATGTCAGCCCCGGTAATTTTTATTGTTATTGCAAAGATAGTGCCTTTTTTATAGAATCTGATAACTATTTTTGGAGTAACTGAATTCTTGAAACTGCTCAGTTTGCTTTAAAAGACATCGTCATTTGTATTTTTAATGAATGCAAATTCCGTGCAAAAAATTTAAAAATGGATTTTCATGCCTGAGACCAGAGTTTTCCACGCTGTCATTTTTCCCGGAATATCCAGTATAAAAAATCAGCGGACAAACCATTGCACCTCAGTGCTTAGTTTTTTATTGAATTATTGTTACCCGACACTCATTTAATCTTTCTTAAAGACTTGTAAGTTAAATGGTTAAAACTCAAAGACATTTTTTATTACAATAGTCCGTTAAGCTTTTGTAATTACTTGATGTTTAGTTTTTTAAGCCTTGATGGCTATTCATGTCAACAATTAGATTATCAATCCCGAAGCCTCGGGATACGATTTATCTTAAATCTTATATCTGGAAATCTAACGGTCTAGTGTGAAAATCTAACGTTCTGTTGTTCCTTAAATTGACAATTATAATAAATAGCATTAATATTTGAAACCAAATGATATAAACAGCATTAATCATTCCTAATATCGGGTTTTTATGAAACCAAACATCGACCAGCCATTTCACGGCTATAAAAAAGAAGAAGTAATTAAAAATCTTGAAAGCAGTTCGGAAAAAGGATTGAATGAAAAAGAAGCTGCTGAACGGCTGGAACAATTGGGACCAAACGAATTGCCGGGCAAAGAAAGCACCAGCATCTTTGAGTTGATCATCAGGCAGTTCAAGGACTTTCTCATACTAATTCTGGTAATCGCTGCCCTGGTTGCTTTTATCTCCGGGAAAATGGTAGATGTTTATGTGATCGTGGGTGTAATTATAATTAATGCCCTGGTCGGATTTTTTCAGGAGTATAAGGCGGAAAAATCTGTAAAGGCATTAAAAAAAATGATCCAACATAATGCCAATGTTATCAGAGATGGTAAAGAACAAACTATTGAAGCTACAATACTTGTTCCCGGGGACATAATTCTTGTGACAGAAGGTCAGTCCATTCCTGCTGATGCCCGGCTTCTGGAAATAAAAAATTTTCAGGTTGAAGAAGCCTCACTCACCGGTGAATCCATGCCGATAGGTAAAGAAACCAATGCAATTGATGAGGATACTCCTTTGGCCGACAGGAAAAACATGATATACAAAGGTACTCATGTGGCACGCGGATCGGCCAGAGCCATAGTAACGGCCACCGGAATAAAAACCGAGATAGGCAAAATTGCTGAATCTCTTCAGGAAGTGGAAAGAAAAGAAAGTGAGTTCCGGAAAAAGACCCGGAAACTGGGAAAAATTATGGGTGGCATTGCTGTGTCCGGAGCGGTTATCGTTTTTGTTATCGGTTATTTTTTCAGGGACTTTGAATTTCAGGAATTACTGATGGTAACCATTGCCATTCTTGTTTCTGCGGTGCCAGAGGGGTTGCCGGCAGTCTTGTCCATTGTTCTCGCCATTGGTGCTAACCGCATGGCAAGGCGCAATGCAATAATCAGGGAATTTACTGCAACTGAAACAGCAGGCTCATTGAATACTGTACTCTCCGATAAGACAGGCACCATTACACAGAGTATTCTAACTGTCAAAAAGCTATTTCTGCCTGACAATACAATCCTGGATGTTTCCGGATCGGGATATAATACAGGAGGAGATATTAAAACAGAGGATGAAGAAAATCCGCAAAAGATCAGTGGAAACGCCCTGTTGAAAAAGGTATCCCTGATAGCAAATTACTGCAATACAGCCGGGATCACAGGAAAAGAAGATTCTGATGAACCAGATGTTTCCGGCGACCCCACAGAGATTTCGCTGTTGGTTTTTGCCCGGAAAACCGGAATTGATGATGCTGAGGAACATGATAAGCTTGAAATCATTGATGATTTGCCCTTCAGTTCCGAGCAGAAATTCAGGGCAACTCTTGTGGAATATTCCGATAATTCCCGTGAGATTTTTGTTGTTGGTGCTCCGGAAAAACTTCTGGACCTTTCCGATCATATTCTGACACCGGAAGGAAGTAAGAAAATAAATAAAAAAACGCGCAATGAGATCGAAGGCAGAATAGATGAATTCACAAAAGCTGCCATGCGGGTATTGGCTTGCGCTTTCATCAAAGCAGATAAAGATAAGAATGATGTGGCTCCTGAAGATGTGAAAGATCTTGTTTTTTCAGGGCTGTTTGGCATTATAGATCCTCCCCGGCCTGAAATTGAACCGGCTGTAAAAGAGTGTCACTCAGCCTCTGTCCGAGTAATTATGGTGACTGGTGATCATAAACAAACGGCAGCAGCCATTGCAAAGGAGGTGGGTATTCTTACTGATGAGCCTGATGATGGTGATATGCCTTCTGTACTCACTGAACGGGATCTTGATGTTGATGATGAGACGTTCAGCAAATATACAGATAAAGTAAATGTTTATGCCCGGGTAAGCCCTCAGACCAAGTTGCGGATTGCAGAAAGTCTTCAGGCCAAGCATCAGCTCATCGGAATGACAGGTGACGGGGTAAATGACGCTCCTGCTTTAAAGACCGCTGATCTGGGTTTCGCTATGGGACAAAGGGGAACCGACGTAGCAAAAGATGCCTCACAGATCGTTTTGGCCGACGATAATTTCGCCAGCATTGTCCATGCCATTGAAGAGGGCCGGATCGTATTCAGGAACATCCGGCTAACCAGTTTTTTCCTGATTACCACCAATGTGGCCCAGCTTTCGACCATTATTGCTGCCATCGCAGTAGGTTTTACTTATCCTCTGCTGCCCACACAGATTCTATGGATAAACCTGATTACTGACGGGATAATGGATGTTTCATTGGCAACAGAGCCTGGTCACGGCGATGTAATGAAAGCAAAACCTGAGAAAAAAGGTGCCCCCATTCTGAATAAGCAAATTGTTCCGTTTCTTTTGCTGGTTATACCCATAATGGTTGTGATGGGGTTATTGACGTTTGATCATTATCTGCCCCAGGGCGTTGAAAAAGCAAGAACCGGTGTGTTTTTAATGATTGCTATGATGCAAATTTTTAATGCTTTAAATATGCGGTCATTAAAGTTTTCAGCTTTCACCATTGGCTTTTTTAAAAACAAATGGGTCATCCTTTCTTTTGTGGTTTCAACCTTTTTGCAGATTGCTGCCATTAAAATTCCGTTTATTCAGAACATTTTTCATTTCAAAGATTTGGCCTGGATTGATATTCTCGTCATTGCCGTCCTCTCATCCATAATTTTTATTGCTGGGGAGATATTCAAATTTGTGAGAAGACGGTTTAATAAATAACATATTGTTTTTTTGTTTTCGGCATATTGCCCAATAAAAAGACTTCTATGATGTTTTTAACCGTCTGATGGTCTGAGCAGGATCGTCAGATTTAAAGATGAAACTGCCTGAGACCAGCACATCTGCACCTGACTGATAAAGCCGTGCCGAATTATTATCGGTAACTCCGCCATCGACTTCGATGAGTGCTTTACTGTTTTTTCTGTTGATCAGATTTTTCAGATTTTCAACGCGTGAGTAGGTATTCTCAATAAATGATTGTCCTCCAAACCCCGGATTCACCGACATGATGAGCACCAGGTCGAGCATTTCCACAATATCTTCAAGCAATGAAACCGGTGTATGAGGATTCAGAGTGACGCCGGCTTTCATTCCTGCCTGGTGGATTTCCTGAATGGTGCGGTGTAGATGGGTGCAGGCTTCATAGTGGACATTAAGCAGATTGGCACCTGCCTTTTTGAAAGCCCCGATATATTTATCAGGTTGAACAATCATAAGATGAACATCCAATGGCTTTTTTGCCAATTTGTTGATGGCCTCTACAACGGGAATTCCAAAAGAAATATTCGGTACAAATACACCATCCATAATGTCAAGGTGAAACCAGTCTGCATCACTTTGGTTTATCATGTCTATATCCCGGGAAAGGTTTGAAAAATCTGCCGACAGCATGGAAGGTGCAATCATTTTTGTCATCTTGTTGTTGTTTTGTATGTTTTTTGTAAATAATAAATAGTCCGGTAAAAAAGCCTAAATGCAGAGTAATCCTTCGCTGAAGCTACGGATTCTGAGAGACACAATGACTCAAAGTTATTATGAACAAAGAGTTTTATACCTTCCTATCCTCTCACCCTTCCAACTGCTTATCTTTCTCCATGCTCCAAGCCCCATGCTCTATGCCTTTAATCATCATTAATAAAATTGCGTAATATTCTGCTTCTGTAAGTATGCTTCAGCCGTTTTATGGCCTTTTCTTTAATTTGACGTACCCGCTCGCGGGTCAGATTGAAAAGCTTGCCGATTTCCTCGAGGGAATATGGGGGCTCGTCGCTTAATCCGTAATATAATTTTATGATATCTGCTTCGCGTGCTGAAAGTGTAGAGAGTGATCTCTCAATTTCCCCTCGCAACGAGTCGTCCAGAAGTT
>JBEPWN010000269.1:0-4571 GCA_041642395.1 Marinilabilia sp.
AACCTTTAAAGGATGTTTCGGGTTTCGCGTTCATCACTGTGATGGTGAACTCTGGTTGCAGGTCATTTAATCACTGTAATTGATCCACTGGTAATTGATAATTGATAATTGATCACTGGTAATTGATCATTGATAATTGGTAATTGATAATTGATAATTGGTAATTGATAATTGAAAATAGATTTATCATGAAATTAAAATATATCGGTATTCTTTTGGTTATTTTTGCTGCTTCGGCACATCAGGCTTTGGCCCAGAATGAACGCCGTTTCATAAGAGAAGGAGTCGAATTCTACGAAAATGAGCAATATGTTGAATCAGAAGTAGAATTTCGAAAGGCGCTGGAAAAAGAGCCGGAAAGCTTCGAAGGCAGATTTAATCTGGGGGATGCACTGTTTAAGCAGGAAAAGGTTGACGAAGCCATAGAGCAATTTCAGGCCTTAAGTAACAGCACGTCAGACAAAGAAAAATTGTCGGATATACATCACAATATTGGCAATGGATTTTTTGCCAAACAGGAATTGGAAAAAAGCATTGAAGCATACAAAAACGCACTGCGCAATGATCCTCTGGACGACGAAAGCAGATACAACCTGATTGTTGCCAGGAAATTACTTGAGGAACAGGAACAAGAACAGGAACAAGAACAGGAACAAGAGCAGGAAGAAGAGCAAGAACAGGAACAACAGGAGCAAGAACAACAGGAGCAGGAACAGGAACAACAAGAACAACAGGAGCAGGAACAGCAGCAGAGTGAAGGAATTTCGAAAGAAAATGCCGAGCGTATTCTACAATCACTGGATGAAGACGAAAAAGAGTTACAGGAACGCCTGAGAAAAGCCCAACAGCAACAGCAGAGAGAAGTTGATAAAAACTGGTAAATGAACCCACATAAAATGAAGTCATATTTAGCATTCATACTGGCCCTGTTTATTATTCCATTTTCGGCAGATGGACAGGACGTTAATTTTGAAGCATCGGCCCCTGGTTCTGTAGTAGAAGGAAACCGGTTTCAGTTGGTTTACACCTTAAATCAGCAGGGCAGTAACCTTAGGGTACCGGAGATGCAGGATTTTCAAATTCTCATGGGTCCCACCACTTCGCAACGTTCACAGGTACAGATCATCAATGGAAAAGTGAGCCGGGAGCAGGAATATTCTTATACATATATTTTAAAAGCCGATAAGAAAGGTTCTTTTACCATACCCCCGGCAACCATTGAAGTAGAAGGCAAAAAATATGAGTCGAATCCGCTTTCTATAACAGTCGTTGAAGCCGGCGAGGATCAAAACAGGCAGGAGGCTGCTTCATCAGAAAGCAGTAATGGTACCGTTGCTGACGATGATTTGTTCGTTACAATGAGAGCCAACAAAACCTCTGTTTATCAAAGCCAACCGGTTTTGCTCACCACAAGGATATACACCCGTGTTAATCTGGAGGGAATTTCAGACATTCACCACCCTACTTTCAGAAGTTTTATTGCTGAAGATCTTGTTGGAAGTGAAAATATTGAGTGGTCGCTGGAAAACATCAAAGGAAAAACTTACCGGGTAGGAACGTACAACCAGAAAATTATTTTTCCTCAGCAGAGCGGAAATTTAAAAATAGAACCAATTTCAATGGAATTTTTGGTGCGAATGCGCCAAACCCGTCAATCCAATAATGTTTTTGACAATTTTTTTGACACTCATCGTACAGTCCGCAAAACGGCCACTTCAGAGGGTATTACCCTTAATGTAAAACCTTTGCCCACCCCCAGACCGGCTAACTTTTCAGGTTTTGTCGGATCTCTGAACATGGATGTTTCAGCATCGAAAAACAAGGCAAGTGTTAATGACGGTATTACATTAAAAACTGTGATTTCGGGAACCGGTAACCTGAAAGTAGCCGGAAGCCCAAATATTAATATTCCACCTGATTTTGATGTTTTTGATCCCAACACATCAAGTAACCTGAATACAACATCAGCGGGACAAAAAGGCAGCAAAACGTTCGAACAGCTCATAATACCCAGACATTCGGGAAGTTTTGAAATTCCTTCTGTGGAATACGTCTTTTTTGATCCTTCCAACGGACAATACAGAACCCTTAAAAGCAATCCGATAATCATTGAGGTAGAACGCAACGGCGAAGAACTATCAGATGAAAACGGCACATCAACATCTGCCCGTCCGGGGGCCAGAAACCGGGAAAGCGTCCAATACCTGGGGCAGGACATTCGTTATATAAAAACCGGATCAACCGTATTAAAACCAGCGAATACCTTTTTCTTCGGCACATGGCAGTTTTATTTGGGATATCTCAGTCCTCTGCTATTATTTGTCATTATTTCAATTGTTTACAGACAAAAAATCAAAGAGAATGCAAACATTCAGCTTAAAAAGACAAAGCGGGCCAATAAAATAGCACGCAAACGACTGAAAAAAGCTGCGCATCACCTCAAATCTGGCGATAATGAAGCCTTTTATGAAGAACTTTCCAAAGGTCTTTGGGGGTACATCAGTGATAAACTAATGATCCCGGGTGCTGAACTCACAAGCGACAATGTCCGCCAGGTCCTGGAAGAAAACGGAGCACAAACCGATAACACAGAAAAGTTGCTTGAAATACTCGAGACGTGTGAATATGCACGATACGCTCCTGCTGGTGAAGAAAGCAAGAAGGAAGGTCTCTATAAGGCTTCCATCGAAGTAATCAGCAGACTGGAAAGTAATCTGAAGAAGGGTAAAGTTTCGGGTTGAGGGGTTCGGGTTTCGGGTTTGGGAGTTGAGCGACTATGAGATATTAAAAATTAGTTACACAGAGTTTCACAGAGGTTCACAGAGGTTGGCACAGAGGATCACAGAGGTTAGGTTTCGGGTTTCGAAATCTACTAGCCTAATCCCCTACTTGCCTAGTTTCCTACTCGCCTACTTTGTTTCGGGTTTTAATATCCAGAATTTGAATAAGAGTACCATACAATTAATAATAGATACCGTTGCCAACAATACAACCACAATGTTGCACGTGGTTCAATTTTGGTGTATTTTTACATCAAAAAAAATAAAATTATGGCTAGACAGAGTATATCATTTACGAAACCAAATGATGAATGGTTAAAAGCACAAGTTAATAGCGAGGAATATTCCAGCAAAAGTGAACTTGTGAATGATTTAATTAGACAAGCTCGAAAACATCAAGCACAAACTGATTGGATTAGAGAGAAATTAAATAAATCTGAGGCCAACGGATTTACTGATGAAACTAAAGAACAAATTTTAAAACAATCAAAGTCTTTGCTTAATGGCTAAATATAAGTTAAGTAATGAAGCAAAGAAAGACTTGATAAGAATTCATCATTACGGAGTTGAAACGTTTGGAATGACTCAAGCTGATAAATACTTTGATGCGTTTTTTGAGCATTTTGAGATTATTGCCAAACGTCCATTCTCTTTTGAATCAGCCGAATATATTAAAAAAGGATATAGACGATGTGTTTGTGGGGTTGACAGTATATATTTCAAAATTGAGAATGACACAGTTGAAATAATGGCAATAATTGGAAGACAAGACCTAAATAATATACTTTAGTCATTTCAAAAAAAAATTAAAATCCAATGAGCGAGAAACGATGCCGAAAAAGAAAGTCAATATTGACTCAAGGGTTGAAGGGTTTTGAGTTTCATGTTTTCTACCTCAACCTTAATCTCAACCTTTAGAGAGTGTTTCGGGTTTTAAGATCCATAATTTGAATAAGAGTACCATACAATTAATAATAAATAGGCAATAACTGATCATTGATTATTGAAACAGAAATAATACTATGAAAACATTCATATCAACCATATTCCTGACTTTTTTTGTAGCATTGAGTTTTGCTCAGGACAGTCGTTTTGAAGAAGGCAATAAACTTTATACTGAGGGTAAATTTACAGAAGCCATTGAGATGTATGAAGGCGTTCTGCAATCGGGACTTGAAAGTGCTGATATATACTACAACCTGGGTAACGCGTATTACAAATCGGGCCAATTGCCCGAAGCAATAATCAATTATGAACGCGCTTTGTTGCTGGAACCGCAGGATGATGATATCCGATACAATTTGCAATTATCATACAATCAGACAGCCGACCAGATCGATGAAGTGGGAACTTTCTTTATGACCCGCTGGTTTCAGAATATAAGAAATCTTAATGATTCAGACGGATGGGCAATGTGGTCTATTCTTGCATTCATACTCTTCCTTGCAGCATCAGGCTTTTTCCTCTTTGGCCGCCATGTGGCTCTGAAAAAAACCTCTTTTGCTTTAGCACTCTTTTTCCTGATCGTTTCTGCTTCAACTTTTGCTTTTTCTTTGCATCAAAAAGAAAAACTCGTTGAAAGAAGTCATGCCATTGTGTTTACACCCACTGTAAACATAAAAAGTTCACCTGCCGATAGCGGCACCAATTTGTTCGTTCTGCATGAAGGCACAAAAGTAGAACTGGTTTCAAAGTTGGGAAAATGGTGGAACGTAAAACTCGAAGATGGCAGCGAAGGATGGATTCATGAATCGGATGTGGAAGTGATTTAACTAAAAAAGGCTATCCCAA
>JBEPWN010000270.1:0-4566 GCA_041642395.1 Marinilabilia sp.
ACTTTGCGTCATTGCGTCTTTGCGTTAGGTTTTTTTGGAACTATTGTTTACTGTTGTTGGAGCCGGAATCCTATGCTCACAGATAAATTCCTTCTCCTACACCAATGGGAAGATCAAGCCAGAACCAGATGAACAGCAGGATAATCCACATTATGAAAAGAACCACCGCGTAAGGCACCAGAAGGGAAACTACTGTTCCGATGCCCACCTTTTTATCATATTGCCGGATCCAGCCAATCAGCAACGGGAAATAAACATATAATGGACTGATGCAATTGGTGATGCTGTCGCCAACACGGTACATGAGCTGTACAAAAGCGGGTGTGAAACCCAGCTGAGCCAGCATGGGAATGAATACCGGTGCAAAAATGGCCCACTTGGCTGAGCCGCTGCCCACAAAGATGTTGATAAATGCCACCAGCATCATATACAATGTAAACATAAACGGGCCGGTGAGTCCGGATGCCTGAAGGAATTCAGCCCCGTTAATGGCAAGTATGGCATCGAGCCTGCTCCAGTTAAACAGGTTTATGAACTGGGCCACCACAAGCATCAGGACAATATAGCCCGAAAGATCTTTCATTCCCTGTCCCATGTATTTGATCACATCATCGGCTTCCTTAATGGTGCCGGTGGCTTTTCCGTAAAAATAGCCGGGAATGGCAAACAGGAAGAAGAGAAGAGGAACCAGTCCACGTAAAAACGGGGATGGAACAATACCACCGGTTTCCTGATTGCGCAATGGAGCCCATGAGGGAATGGTGAGAACCAATACAAGAGCAATATAAATGAGGGCTGCATATCCGGCATGTTTCATACCTGTTCGCTCTTCAGGGGTGAGTTCGTGGGTGACGGGAACTCCAATTTCACCATGGTCTCCCATGGAAAAACGCCTGGTGCGGGGTATAGTGTAGCGGGTTACCACAAAAGCACCTCCAATTCCCAAAAGAATAGTGGAAACAATCATGAAATACCAGTTGGCGGTGGCGCTTACTTCCCCAACGCCAGTTATTTTTGAAGTTACCTCTGTACTGATGCCTGCAAGCAATACATCTGTTCCGGCAATAAAAAAGTTGGCTGTGAAACCTGCGGTGGCTCCTGCATATCCGGCTACCAATCCGGCAATGGGGTGGAGTCCCATCTGACTGAAAATTAATGCTGCAATGGGTGGAACGATTACCACCCCCGCATCGGAACCAATATTTCCACAAGCACCAATAATGAAGATGACCGGCAAAACTACTTTTCGTGGCATTGAAAACGCAACGCTGCGCATTACCACCGATAGCAGACCGCTTTTCTCGGCTACCGACACTCCCATAAGCATCACCAGCACCAGCCCCAGGGGAGCAAAGTGAGCAAAATTGGTGACCATTTCCTGTAAAAATCGTCGGAGTCCGTCTCCTGAAATCAGATTTTGTGCCTCAATGATTTCGCCCGATGCCGGATCGGTGGCTTTCACACCCAGGAAAGAGGTGAGAAAACTGATCAGAACTACAAAGATGGTAATCCATACAAACATCCAGAATGGATGCGGTAGCTTATTGCCCATTCGTTCAATCCAGTCGAGAATTCCATTTGTACCGGCTGGCGAAGATGGATTTGCGGCATTCTCTTTTTTGCTCATGAGGTATATTTCTTTGATATTTTAGGATCGTAATAGATATTTAGGTATAAGATAGGTTAGAGCGCGGTGTCAAATATGCAAAAAAAATGTGGTTCTGTTTCTGACATATGAATTTTATATACAAATTTGTTCAATTGGTCAAATAATGAGTGATACTGGCCAGTCTTCTTCGCCTTTGGGATGGTAATTGCCTAAATTTAATCACCATAACAGGTGTTCCTCGATAAAGCAATAATTTTAGAAAACAATGGTCCGTTAAATAACTTGAGATTAAATTGTTTAAAGTTTGCGGGTCGTTTGCATTTAAAAATAGATTTTCAATCCCGAAGCTTCAGGATACGATTCAGCTTAAATCTAATAATGTATCGGTTTATAGAGAACAGTATATGAGCAGATATTAATTTGTGAAAATGAAACCAGAGGTGAACATATTTTCGGAACCGGTACTTTTTGTTTGCAGTGGCAACCGGCTTGGCGAGTGTACCGCTGCAATATCAGGGCAGGCAAGTGCGCTCAGAAAGGCAGGGGTGCCTGTTTCTTTTTTCTATGTGATGGGATATGGTATTAAGGGTTATTTACGAAGTGCTTTGCGGTTACGGAATCATTTAAAGAGCAGCTCTTACAAGGTGGTGCATGCTCATTACGGATTGAGTGCCGTGGTAGCCTCATTGGCGGGAGCGCGGCCATTGGTTGTATCTCTGATGGGAAGTGATGTTTTTTCGTCATTCAGGATAAGAGTGTTGATTCGTTTTTTTGCAGCTTTCATTTGGCCGGTAACCATCGTGAAAAGTGAAGAAATGTTCCGGAAATTAGCGGTAAAAAAAGCAGTGGTCATTCCAAATGGGGTTGATTTTTCTTTGTTTCGTGAATTTTCGAAGGACCAAGCCAGAGAGAAGGTGGGCTTTTCAACCAAAAGACATGTGCTTTGGCCGGCTGATCCTTTAAGGGCAGTTAAAAATTTTGATCTGGCCAATGCCGCAATGCATATTTTACACCGTAATGATTGTGAGCTGTCCGTCCTATACGGAAAGACAATGGAAGAGATGCCTGCTTATTACAATGCTTCCGATGTTGTTCTGATTACTTCACGCTGGGAAGGTTCACCCAATGTTGTGAAGGAGGCTCTTGCATGTAATGTTCCTGTGGTTTCAACTTCTGTGGGTGATGTGGAAAAATGGATGGTTGGTGTTGATGGCTGTAAAATATGTGAATCTGAACCCGAAGCTCTTGCTCGCGGATTGGAATATGCCCTCGGGTTTGAGGGAAGAAGCAACGGAAGGTTTCATATTCAAGAACTGGACAATGTCGTTATTTTAGAGAAAATATTGAATATATACAAAAGGAGTAAAAATGCAGCTTCACATCAGGAAACGAAATCGGAATGACTTTTTAATGGAGAGACATGGATCATGGCTTTAAAGATTAGAATAAATGCAGAATTGGCTGATCGCCAGGAATGGGAAGAGTTTGTGAATCAGCATCCGGAGGGTAATGTTTTTCAGATGCCCTGGATGTATGACGTTTACCGTCTGACTCACAAACAGAAGCCCTTTGCATTTTTTGCCTATGATGAAAAGAAACTGGTGGGGGTTCTGGTGGGTGTGTATATTTGGAACTCTGTATTTCCGTTGTCATGGTTTACCCGAAGACAGATAATTGTGGGGGGGCCGCTGGTTCTTAACAATGATATAGGTATCGTCATGGCGCTTGTGGATGCTCTCGTCCATGAAACAGGGGAAAAGGCGGTCTATACTGAAGTGCGTAATCTAAGACTTGGATTATCACTGAAGCCTTCATTTCAGGACGCCGGGTTTATTTATGAATCGTATTTGGGTGTGGGCATTGACATGAACCGTAAGTCCGGGGAGTTATGGGATTCGTTGTCGCCAGACAGAAAACAGAACATAAAGAAAATGGCAGAAGTTGATTATTATATCAAAGATTTGTCCGATTCAAAAGATGTTCGTGATGCCTGGAATATTATTCGCTTTTCAATTGGAAGGTGCGGGCGTCCCGGGCCTCAACATTCTTTGATACGTTCGGCTCTTAAGTCCCCTGAATTGGAATCGCATCTTCGGATTAAAGGACTCATGATCAGCAATGTTTTAAAAGCTGTTATTTTGATTATTACCTTCAAAAACGGAGCTTATTTATGGTACAGCGGAAATTGCCTGTCGTCTGAGAATAAATGGATGCGCGACGGATTATTATGGGAAGTGATACAGGAGTTGCAAGGTCAGGGGATTCGACATTTTAATCTGGGACCAGCCGGAAGGCCCGGCAAGGATTTTTTTGTTCGCCAATATAAGAAATCGTATGGTGGTATGATAAAAGAAACGGGAAGGTACATTTATGTGCATAACTGGTTTTTGTGGAACCTTGGAAATATTTTTTACCGGTGGTATAAAAAAGTTAAGAAGCTGATGTTTAAAAATATTTGTCGGACATGAGGATATTTATTGACATAGGACATCCGGCTCACGTTCATTATTTTCGTAATTTCATAAAAATGATGGAGGTACGCGGGCATGTATTTTTTATTACAGCTCGGGAACGCGAGCATGTAATTCCGCTGCTGGAGAGTTACAACATTCCTTTTGTCAACCGGGGAAAAGGTGGCAAATCTGTATTGGGAAAAATTTGGTATCTGATTGTTACCATTTGGAAACAATACCGGCGGGCCAGGATTTTTAAACCGGATGTGTTTCTTGATTTTAGCACTATTTATTCTGGCCCGGCTTCCTGGTTGTTAAGAAAGCCATACATTACATTTACTGATATGGAGCCCACAGGTATTTATCGGCTATTGATACGTCCTTTCAGCGAAGCAGTATTTACTCCTGAATGCTTCAACCGCGATCTCGGCAAACAACATCATCGCTTCAACGGGTTGATGGAACTTGCTTATCTTCATCCCAGGTATTTTGAACCGGATCCTG
>JBEPWN010000271.1:0-4566 GCA_041642395.1 Marinilabilia sp.
CAGTCTTTTTAATCCCAATGATTTTTTGGGATTAAAAGGCGCACTGTCGGACTTTTAGATCGTCAGCCGCCTACTTTGATTGGATGCAGTTATCTTAAAAATTAAATCCAAAACCCAGTGTCCCGTAAACTACCCCTGCGGAATAACCACCACCAATGTCTATAGCAAATCTACTCCACTTTACAATTGCTCCAGTTTCAGCATCAAAGTCGCTATAACCTATATTGTAACCTCCCCCTATATACAAGTTTATTTTATTATTTATTTTGAAGCTTGGTCCTGCTGCAATTATAAAATCATCATCATCTATACCAAGGCTACTTTTTATATTAAAAAATATCCCAACTTTCCTTTTAAGGTATTGATAGCGAATTCCAAAAGGAGCGTATGGAATTGCGGCTGAATATAACAGAGTGTGTTTGCGCAAATCGTTCTCCTGCTCTTTCTCTTTTGATTGATTGGATCCCCCATCATCACTGAGTTGGGCAAAGCAAATGGCCGGGATTGATAAAAACATTATTACAATTAAAATAGTTTTCATAATTTTATTTTTAATAGAGTTTTAATTGCCACAATTCTCATATTTTATGTTCTCGGATTGTAGCCTATCCTAACCTGCATTATTCAAAAATAATCTATTCCGATGTCCAACTATCTGCAAAATACAACCGTCCTCAATAAAATGGATTTGAAAATAATTCATTATTTCCTGCATCCATTTTATCTGCGGTTGATTGTATTTCTTGATATTTGAACATCTCATAACGATAATTCATGAATAAAGCAGGCTAAATGAAGATGATAGTTTTATTATCTACCGGACTTTTGCTATTTTAAGATCATTTGAACCATTATCTTTAGGCCTTGCAATAAACCTTTCATTTTCACTAATAATAATAACTGGTCTTTCGGGGGCTTCGTGGGGGCATATTTCATAGGATTTTCCTTCTTCATCATAAGCTATGATTTTTTTCGTAGTTTTTTCGTCAAAATCATCAGGAAGATAAGCGACTAATAAATTTTTGTCATTAGCATCCCATTCTTCTGTGCTGCCCTCGAAAACTTCTGGGATAGCAATTTGAAGTAGAGGTTTTCTTTTAATATGGAATGGAAAAGTTCTTCATATTCTTCTGATGAATTCGCGTTCTTTAATTTTGATGCATGTTGAATCAAAACCTCACCAAAAGTGTTTTTTTCTGATGATTTAAGGTTTTTATTTGAAATAGGCTTATGTAAGGCTTCTGAATGAAGTTATAGTCCCCGTCAACTTGTTTTAAAGTCTCATCTTTCAAAAATAGTCTTGTTGATGAATCTTTCTGGGCGGTAGCCAATATTGATGCCAGCCTTTTTTGCTTGTTATCTCCTGAATGTGATGTTTCTTGGTTTTCCGGTTGAAAGGAATATTTACTTTCTTCGCAGGCGTTCATTGTTATGAGAATAAAAAATACCAGAATCAAATACGTTATTGATTTCATTTTCGTAATTTTGTGCTGAGAGCTGTAACTCTCAAGTTTAACTTAAGATTGGAGCCTCCATTTTTCGAAAAGTTTCGGCTTTCAGGAATTGTGGGGCTTTTTTATTATCCCTTTCCGTAACGCATCCCCAACTATTCTTCGGGGAATTGTTAGTTTAGATGAAATAGCTACATAATTTTGCTTTTTTGAGATGTTTATGTTTTCATGAAAATAATTTTCTTCTATAAATAATGACAAATCGACCTTATGCGACCTTGGAGAAAATTTTTAAACGTTTGAAAACTCGAGAATTTAATTTCTGACAGTCCGGAAATTATCTGTTGAAGGCATACGACCTTAACCTTCTATCATAAAAACTCAATGATGGAACCACATACTGAAAATTCTTCCGGATGATGAAATGCGTGAAATGTTTGTGAGAAATGATAATATTCGAAACCATTGTGTGGTGTCGGAGTTGGATTCGGAGCTAAGCTTCCTCATAAATGTTATTCGGGTTTAGATTTATGTTATTTGGTTTTTTATTATAGTTGTATAAATCAATACTCCGTTAAACTTTTGCAAGTGCCTAATAATAAATGGTTTGAAAAATAACAATGAATTACTTCAACTCTTTGATAATAAAAACTTTGCGTCTTTGTGTTTAAGCTTTTTTTTAACGGACTATTGATAAATATAAGATTCATATTTTAAAATATCAATTCTGGGGGATTTAGAATCTGTTTAAACAATATTTCCAGGTATTCCAATTAAAGAAATTTTTCTTTTTTAACAGCAATTACAGAAACTTTTCTGTATTAGCATGTACCTTTGCGGCGTTATTAACGAAAACAGAAAGATCCCTTTACTTTTATGGCATACATCCAAAACACGATGGTCATCCGGCGCGAAATCATTGCCCGGTTGGCTAAATTAATTCATGAAGACCGGTTGACTGATAAAATTGATCGCCTGCCCATTGAAATGGCACCAAGGGAACAGGGTGCCCGCCGCCGGTGCTGCATTCACAAGGAGCGTGCGGTAATAAAATACAAAACCCTGCCATTGCTGGGATTTAGTCCCGATGATGAGCAGGATGAACTGACACCATTGTCTGCCTATGCCCAAAGTGCACTGGAACGGGAAGATCGCAGCAATAAAAACATACTCACCGTGGTGGATGAGGCCTGCACAGGCTGTGTAAAGGTTAATTATGTGGTGAGTAATATTTGCCGGGGTTGTGTTGCCCGGTCGTGTCAGATGAACTGTCCAAAAGATACCATCATAATAAATGCGTCGGGCAAGGCACAGATAGTGGAAGAGGATTGCATCAGTTGCGGCATCTGCCATAAGGCTTGTCCCTATCATGCCATTATTTATGTGCCGGTGCCTTGCGAAGAAGCTTGTCCCGTAAAGGCCATTAAGAAGAACGAACAAGGGGTGGAGGAAATTGATGAGGAAAAATGCATCATGTGTGGTCGTTGCATCAATGCCTGTCCGTTCGGATCTATTTTTGAAATTTCTCAGTTTGTGGATGTGCTCAATCACATTAAAAAAGGAGGAGAACTTACCGCGATGGTTGCACCTGCCTTGCTTGGCCAATATGATGCCAGGCCCGGGCAGGTCATGAATGCCATAAAAGCAATTGGTTTTGCCCATGTTCAGGAAGTGGCTGAAGGAGCTGCCATTACCGCGAAAGAGGAGGCCGCTGAACTTCAGGAGCGACTTGAGTCAGGCTGTTCACTGATGACCACATCTTGTTGTCCCTCATATGTGGAAGTTGTGAACAAGCATATTCCGGCGTTAAAGAAATTGGTGAGTGAAACGCCATCGCCTATGATTTTTTCTGCCCGGCTCGCCCGGGAACGTTATCCGCAGTCCAAAACAGTCTTTATAGGACCTTGTGTTGCCAAGCGAAAAGAAGCGGTGGATTCAGGCCTTGTTGATTATGTGCTGACATTTGAGGAACTGGATTCCATATTCACCGGGTTGGGCATTGATGTGAAAGACAGGCCGCATGAAGCCCCTATGGCTGATATTTCGAGCGAAGCAAGGGGCTTTGCTATTAGCAGCGGAGTAACCAATGCCGTGAAAAAGGAAGGTGAAAATATCTTTATAAAGGAGGTTTTAATAAACGGCATTGATAAAAAATCACTTGGGCTCCTAAAGGCATATTCCAGGGGGAAAGCCCCGGGGAATTTTATAGAGGTAATGGCATGTGAAGGCGGGTGTTTGTCGGGCCCCTGTGCCATTGCCGACGACAGGAAAAGCAAGAAGTATTTTGGGCAGGCTCTTTCCGACAGCTTAGACTAGTCTTTCTCATCATCCCGTTCTGCCTATTTGTCACCCGTTATCTGACAGTATCTGGATGTTTTTCTTTTTTGCCGTGCCAGAATTGCACTTTTTTGTCAATACAATGGAATGGCACATGCTTTGATTTAAAAGAGAAGCAAACAAGAAAATATTTGAGAACAAAAAAATAATTTATACAATGGGAAAAATAATTGGAATTGACTTAGGAACAACCAACTCATGTGTTTCAGTGATGGAAGGTAATGAAGCTGTTGTTATTCCTAACAGCGAAGGCAAGCGTACCACACCGTCAATTGTGGCATTTGTGGAAAATGGTGAACGCAAGGTGGGTGATCCGGCCAAGCGTCAGGCGATCACGAACCCTGAAAGAACAATATATTCTATTAAGCGGTTCATGGGGGATCTTTATGATGAAATCCCTAAAGAAGTTAGCCGGGTTGCATATAAAGTGGTGAGGGGTGAAAATAATACTCCCAAAGTTCAGATTGATGACCGTCAATATTCACCACAGGAGATTTCGGCTATGATACTTCAGAAGATGAAGAAAACGGCTGAAGATTATTTGGGACAGGAAGTGACCGAGGCGGTTGTGACTGTACCGGCATACTTTAACGACTCTCAGCGTCAGGCAACTAAAGAAGCCGGTGAAATAGCCGGACTTAAAGTTAGCCGGATCATTAACGAACCTACTGCTGCTTCATTGGCATACGGCCTCGACAAAAAGGGGAAAGACATGACAGTGGCTGTTTTCGATCTTGGTGGTGGGACTTTTGATATCAGTATTCTGGAGTTGGGCGAT
>JBEPWN010000272.1:0-4564 GCA_041642395.1 Marinilabilia sp.
TTAGGCGCATATATTGAGCCTGTTGCCGACCCAAAAAGCAATGTTCGTTTGCTTTATCTTTGTGACGTAATGCAGAGTCAAATGCAGAATGCAGGAAAGCGTTTTTCTGAAGTACTGGATTATTCTCCAAAACAGGAAGAAGACTTTTTTAAAGTTATTGATGATCCCAGAGTGGATGCCATTATAAATGCCACCCCCGATCACTGGCATGCCCCCGGCACATGGCTGGCGAATGCGGCAGGAAAACATGTATATTTGGAAAAACCCTGTAGTCATAATCCATATGAAGGTGAGCTGTTGATAAAATCACGCGATAAATATGGTAAAGTTATACAGATGGGAAACCAACAGCGATCGTCCCTGGAAACCATCGAGATTATCAGCGAAATTCATAGCGGAGCCATCGGAACTCCATATATGGCTAAAGCGTTCTATTCCAACGGACGTGGAAGAGTTGTAAATCCAACGCCAGCACCGGTACCGGAAGGATTGAACTGGGATCTTTGGCAGGGACCAGCACCACGCAAAGAATATAAGCACAACACATGGGATTATAACTGGCACTGGTACGGCTGGGATCATGGAACCGCCGAAACTGGCAACAATGCTGTTCATGAGTTGGATGTTGCCCGATGGGCACTGCAAGTGAGTTTCCCGGATCAGGTAATTGTAAATTCCGGTAAATATCATTGGCCCGATGACGGCTGGACCATGTACGATACCATGGATGCAACATTCCGCTTCCCGGGAAACAAAATCATCAAATGGGACGGAAAAAGCCGCAACAGTCATAAAACATATGGAGGCGGGCGCGGAACCATCATTTATGGCACCGAAGGAAGCGTATGGGTTGATCGCGGAGGCTACAAACTTTATGACCGTGGAGGATCGCTCATTCGTGAGAGCAAATCGGGCGGAAACGAAGGCGGCACCCAGCTTGGGGGTGGCGGAAATATGTCAACCATGCATGTGCAGAATTTTTTCGAAGCCATTCGCGGAAAAGAAAAGCAACGCTCGCCTATTGATGAAGGAGCAACCAGCACATTACTCGGGCATCTGGCCAATATTTCTTCCAGAACCGGTGAAATGCTGAAATGCGATCCAAAGAACGGTCATATTACCAATAGTTACAAAGCCATGGCATTATGGGAGAGAGAATATGAAAAAGGATGGGCCCCCACTTTCTGATCAAATCCATCATCGAAATGCTTTTCTGATGAATACCCTGCTGGACATAGTCATTTGGGGTATTGATCAGACTAAAGCAGATAAAATTTCAGCAGCCATTATTAAGAGAACTATGGAGCTGGAGCTGATACTTGGGCGGTACGATAAGAATACAGAAACGTACCGCCTAAATCAGACTGCCTGTACAAATGAAACAGTTATTAGTCCGTATATGTCGAAGATCATCAAAAGAAGTATTGATGACCTGCGACTCACCTTCGGTTACTTCAACGTGTTTTCAGGAAATGCATATTCAGAATTTAAAACCAAAAAACCCATAAATCCAGGTGCCGATAATTTATTTCCGGATAATCCGGTGCAAATCCATGAAGACAAACAAACGATTAAATTTTTAAATAAAAATATTTCTCTGGATTTTGGAGGAATTGGCAAAGGAATTGCATTGGATGAAGCCGGGAGAATTCTTGATTCGTTTGAGGCGCCGCATGCGTTCATAAGTTTTGGCGGGAGTTCGGTACTTACACGGGGGCATCATCCCCATGGGGGATTTTGGCCATTTTCATTCCGCAATCAGGGCATTGAGCAAATCTGGCATCTGAATAACGATGCAATATCAGTAAGCAGTGCCGTGGGCGGAGGAAAAGATCCGCAACACATTTTTAATCCGGTAAATGCAATGCCGGTATCTTTAAAAAACACAGCATATGTACAGAGTAACAGTGCAACCGATGCCGAGGTATTGTCCACTGCATTGATCGCTGCACCACAAGAATTACACACCAAAATAGCGGGCAATTACAACGTTAAGAACTGGTCGCTGTTCAACATCTAACTATCATTCAATGTCAGAAAGTATTCAATCAAGACGCGCATTCTTAAGAAAACTGGCCCTTACCGGTTCGGTTGCAACATTGGCAGCATCTCCATGGCTAAATGTTTTTGCTGCAAATTCACAAAATTCAAAAGCACCTTCAGACAGAGTACGACTGGGTATCATCGGAACCGGAAGTCGCGGAAAACAACTGATGCGTCATTTACTGGAAATAATTCAGACATCCAATATGGAAATTGCTGCCTTGTGCGATGTTTATCCTGTTCATCTGAATGAAGCCCGGCAAATGTGTTCAGACCTGGACATAAAAACCAACAATTATTCCAATTACCAGGAAATGCTCACCAATGAATCGTTGGATGGGGTAATCATTGCCACTCCTCTGCATCAACATGCCCACATTGCCATTGACTGCATGCAGGCAGGCATTCATGTTTTTTGCGAAAAATCGATGGCCCGCACCATGGAGGATACCAAAGCCATGTACGATGCCCACATCCAGACAGGTAAAATACTGCAAACCGGACACCAGCGATTATTCAATCCGGTTTATCTTGAAGGAATGCAGCGCATTCACGATGGTGAACTGGGCAGCCTGGGACAATTGAGGGCTTATTGGCATCGTAACAACGACTGGCGCCGTCCGGTTCCCAACAATTCCACAGAAATGGAACGCTTTATCAATTGGCGCCTCTACAAAGAATATTCCGCCGGATTATTGACTGAACTGATGTCGCACCAGATACAGGTGGCTAACTGGGCACTTCAAAAAACACCTGTTTCGGTGATGGGTACAGGCAGTATTGTATTCTGGAAAGATGGACGTGAGGTAAACGATAATGTAGCTCTCATATATTCTTACGATGATGGCACACAGTTTATCTACGACTCGATGACCAGTAATAAAAAGTACGGTCTGGAGGAACAAATAATGGGAAATAAAGGAACCATTGAATTCGAAACCAACCGTTTTTATACAGAAACTCCACCCCCTGCACCAGGTATTTTACAATTGCTTAATGACATGGAATCGGGACTATTTCAAAACATTCCAATAGGCGGGGCAAGCTGGGTACCCGAAACAGCAGTAAAATATAATGGAGAACCCATCATCGAAAATACTGATTTTTATGATTCTGCCCTACAGCTGGAAGGTTTTATCAAATACATAAGAGAAGGAAAAGCACCCGAAAAACTCATAAAAGAAGGGTATAATGCCAGTATTTGGACCTTATTGGGCGAGAAAGCAATTGAAACAGGAGAAAAACTAACCTTATCAGATAAATTCAAAATATAAAATGAAAAACATCATTATTACTCCAAAACACATAAAACGGGAGCTCCTGATATGGTTATTTTGTCTGGTGGTTGCCATTGCTTTTAATATATATGCCATTATTATTTATCAGACCAGCTGGAGTGAACTGTATTCACAAGTAGGATACATTATAGCATTAAGTGTTTTTTTCTATGCTGTTTTATGGCTTTTCCGGGGACTCTTCCGGTTGGTTAAATATTTTAGAAAACGATAAAAAATAGATAGTTAGATGTTAGATGTTCAATAGTTCGTTAAAAATTGACTAAACGCAGAGACGCCATGACGCAAAGTTTTTATTATCAGAGAATTGCGATAAACACTGGTCGATGTATAAATAGCTTTTTAACAATTACTTGCAAAAGTTTTAGGCTGTAGTTTACATTTGCGTTGATAATTCCTTTATTTCAAAATTTCTTCATTGGTAGAAAAGTAAAACGATCTACCCCTGTATTAAAAGATTGCTTCTCCCGATATCGTCCCTCATCGGGATCGCAATGACACCCTCTCACTTTTTATATGAAGAGGATGGAAGAGGGCAGAGCGGCAATGTCGCTCTGCCCTCTTCCATCCTCTTCCTCGTTGCGCGAAGGGTCTGTCATTGCGAGGGCTATGCCCGAAGCAATCTCTAATGATATACACGCTACTTTAAACTACAGCCAAGTTTAACGGAGTATTGAGATTTTAGAAGTTAGAAAACCATTTGCTATTGGGATACTGAATTTTAACAGAGACACCCCATTGTAAACAAACAGTTGATTCATAGTTTCTTGCAAAAAATTAACGGAGTAGTGCTAAAGTAGAATTAAGAAAATTTTTTAGCGGATTGCAAATCCACACGAACGGAAGAATCTCTGTGGAACCATTATTATTCGTTACTGTTCTCAAGATCACGAAACTCAAAACAATGAACCCAAAACACGAAACTAGAAACCTTAATCTGCCGCTTCAGCCTCCTTTTCATAAGCCAGATGGTTCGTGATAAGTCGTAATTCGTCCCAGGATAGTTGATCACCAAAATGATTTTTTGCAACACTCAGAGATTCAGGTTTGTTTTCCTGAAGCCAGGAAGTCACGGTTTTCACTTTTTCGGAGGCCACAAACTGGAAAACATTCACCTCACCGGCACGCACAAAATGGCAGATGTGAGTATTAATGGTGCCAACAGTCAAATCGCGTTCGGCGGCAATTTGCTCAATGTTTTTGCCTTTCTTAAACAGATTAAAAGT
>JBEPWN010000273.1:0-4539 GCA_041642395.1 Marinilabilia sp.
CAGAACATTAAGTGATATGCTGTTAGCACGGGCAGATGGAATATCACAGCGGTTTTACAGTATGTCTGCCCAAATTAGGCAAGAAAGAAAGGAATATTATGAAATCCTTGGAAAAACCCAAAAAGGAGATTTAAATATAACAAAATGGCTCATTTGGTTCTTAAATTGTTTACTAAACGCTCTAAATGAATCTCATATAATTTTAGAAAAAGTAATTAGCAAACACAATTTCTGGATGGAAAATGCATTAAAAATCCAAAATGAAAGGCAAAAATTAATGCTTAACAAAATCCTGGATGGAGATTTTTTTGGGAAATTAACTTCATCCAAATGGGCTAAAATAACAAAATGTTCACCAGATACTGCATTAAGAGATATACAAGACTTGATTGATAAAGGGATTCTCAAAAAAGCAGAAGAAGGAGGAAGAAGTACAAATTACGAATTAATTGAATAAAGAATTAAAGCCCAGCCGGCAACAAAGCTATCATACGGTAGTCGTGGCATCCACAGCATATTGAGGGTTTTGTTTTATCCATCTCCCATGCGTTCAAGCTGATAAAACCACAACGGGTCTGAAAGCCACGCCCAGGCGCATATAGCAGGGACGTTAGCGCATTTAGAAAAAAGGACAATGCCAGACAATTTGCAAGATTAAATTATACATTTTCGACAACTTTCATTATCTTTACTAAGAGAAAAACAGATAGATGGTTTACATATTAGACGTACAAAACGACCAATTAGTAAAGGCAGAAATTGTTGTCCCTGAATTAAATGAAATACCATTAAAAAAAGATGGATGGAATTTCAACTGGAGAGAAATAAGCAAAGAAAAAAATTCCAAAATGTACATTTTAAGAACAATTGGACTAAATCCAAGCGTTGAAGGTGCTTTACAACTAAAAACAGAAAATGAAATGCTCATTATGAATGCTTTAGAAATAGCACCGCATAACATCGGACGAAAAAATAAGAAATATGATTATGTCGCCGGCTGTTTGATTGCCTTTGCATGTAAAGAAAGTTTCAAATTGAATAGTGCTTACAAAGGATTTTTAACCTTTATGGCGAAAACAAGCCTAATAAAATGGTATTCGGAAAAATATGGTGCAAAAGTAGGACTAGGACAGAGAATGTATTTAGATAGTGAGAACGGACTGAAATTGATTAATGAATACCTTAAAAAAAAATAAAACGATGAAACGAAATAATAAAACAGAGCCAACAAATGGGATGTTAACAAATCCAATGGATACTGGAACAGATGAATTTAAAGATTTCCAGGCCATAATATTGAATAAGGCAAAAAGTCGGTCAGAAGCACAACAAAGAGAGATTGAATTATTGGCCATCAAATTTCAAATGCAAGATTATCTGGAATCTGAAGAAACCGAACTTAAGCTTCCGGGGGATTTTTTAAAAGAATACTTGAAAACACTGGACATTCCTCAAAAAAAATTTGCTCATTACATTGAAATAAATCCTTCTAATTTGAGCAAGTTAATTAAAGGAGAGCGGCCGATTAATTACGAACTAGCGATAATCCTGGGAAAAATTTTTAATAATGACCCAATGCTTTGGATTGAAATACAAGCAAAAAACGAACTCAAAAAAATCAGAAAAACCAAAACGAGACGATTTAATAATTACTCATTGAATGACTTATTGACCTGATAGAAAAAGCGCTACAACAAAGCTATCATACGCCAGCCGTAACGTCCACAGCATATTCAACCACTCGTTTTGCCCTCTCCCATTCGTTTGGGCTAATAAAATCATAGCGGGTTGGTAAGCCACAGCCTGACGCATATAAGTTTACGTTGCGTAATGCCGCTAAAAGATAATATAAGGAAAAAACATGTCCAAGAATGAAACACAAATAAGTAGAGTCACAAGATCGAAAGAGGAAGCCAAAGCCAGTTACAATATGATGAGCAAATGGTATGATATGCTGGCAGGTCTCACAGAGAGGAAATATAGAGACGCTGGCTTGCAAAAGCTATGTGTTGTGGAAGGCGAGGTAGTTCTCGAGATTGGTTTTGGTACCGGACATTGCATTCTGGCTTTGGCTCAATCGGTTGGCAACTCGGGGCGGGTTTGTGGAATTGATATATCGGAAGGGATGTGCGACATCACCCGATCGAGGGTTAAGAAAGCGGAATTATCAGAAAGAGTGAGGTTGGAGTGTGGCGACGCTAATAAACTTCCCTATGAAGCGAATTTATTTGATGCCATTTTTATGAGTTTCACACTAGAACTCTTCGATACACCGGAAATTCCGATTGTGTTGCACGAGTGTAAAAGAGTTCTTCGAACCGGCGGTCGAATCTGTGTTGTCGCAATGTCTAAGAAGAGAAAAGCTGGTGTGATGATAAAGCTTTACGAATGGTCGCACAAGAAGTTTCCGAATTATTTTGATTGCCGACCCATCTTTGTTCAGAAGACATTGGAAGATAACGGTTTTCAAATCCTTGATGTAACAGAAATGTCTATGTGGGGGTTGCCAGTTGAGATCGTTGTGGCAAAGAAAGTATAACTTCAGTAATCGGTATGGCGGCACTACGTAAGCTACCCGGTTGGCTAATATGAAATTAAAAATTCAGAAAAGATGAAAAACATACTAACAATAATCACCAAAACTATTTGATATGAAACTGATCATATTATGCATTGCAGTCATTCTTTATTCCCCGATAACCATAAAAGCTCAATCAGTTTACACACAGATGCCTGATGACCCGGAAGCTCTTTATTTCACTTCTGAAAACTTCAACATAACGCCTGATGGAAAGCATGATGTATCTGAAGCGCTTCAGTTTGCTATAAATAAGCTTAAAAAGGAAAATAATTTTGGAATATTGTTCATCCCTGAAGGAAAATATCTTATCAGTAAAACCATTTATGTTCCCAAAGCAATACGCATTATTGGATATGGAGATAATCGTCCGGAATTTATACTGGGTAAAAACGCAGCAGGTTATCAGGATGAAAATAACTACATGTTCTGGTTCACCGACAATCTGGTTGAAGAAGGCCAGCGGCCAAGGGATGCCGGTGCAGGGACATTTTATAGTGCCATCTCAAATATTAATTTCCGAATTGAAAAAGGGAACCCGAAAGCGATTGCGCTTCGCACCCATTTTGCACAGCACAGTTTTGTAAGCCATTGCAACTTTTATACAGGTGATGGCTATGCCGGGATTTATGATCTGGGAAATGAAATCGAAAATCTGAAATTCTTTGGAGGTGAATACGGGATTTCCACGGCCAGGACATCTCCGGGTTGGCCCATGATGATGATTGATCTATATTTTGAAGGTCAGCGAAAGGCTGCTGTTCTAAGCCGAAATACCGGGATGACCATTGTTTCCATGCATGTGAAGGATGCACCTGTAGCTATTGAGCTTCAACGAGGTGTTTCGGACAGATTATTTATGGAAGACTGCATTTTTGAAAATGTAAAGAAAGGTATAGTAGTTGGGGTTGAAAAGGAAGCTACCAGCCAGATAAATCTACTGAATATTATGTGTAATAATGTAGATATTCCTGTGCACTTCTCCCCCAGTGGAACAAGTATTGACGGAAAAGGGAATAAATACCGGATCAACAATTTTGTACATGGTTTGGTCATGGATGATATGTCTGATGATTCCGATTATAAAACTGTCATCGATATGGAAGCCGTTGACCTTGTACCCCAAAAATTGGATAAGGTCATACCGGATCTGCCTCACATGGATACATGGGTTAATGTCAAAGATTTTGGAGCTTTGGGTGATGGCAAAACAGATGACACGCAGGCCATCAAAGAAGCGATTGCCAAACACAAAAATGTTTATCTGCCGACAGGTTGGTATCGGATCACGGAGACACTTAAATTGAATAAAGGAAATGCATTAATCGGCTTTCACCCCTTTGCCACTCAATTATTACTTGAGGAAAGTGAGGCTAATTTTAGCGGGTTTGGCGCCCCCGTCCCTTTGGTAGAGTCATCAGAAGGCGGGAAGGATATGATCAATGGAATTGGTATTAACACCGGCGCCTATAATAACCGTGCAGTTGGACTGAAGTGGATGGCCAATGAGAATTCCATGATCAATGATGTGAAATTTGTCGGCGGACATGGAACCATGGCAAAGCCGGGACAGCCTTCCCATCACAGCAGGCAAAACCAAAATATCAGCAGTCCGTCAGATCCGGTTTATGCCCGGGGAATGGATCTGGCCTGGGACAATCAGTACTGGAGCCTTTGGGTTACCAACAATGGTGGGGGAATACTCAAAGATATATGGACGGCTAACACTTATGCCGGTACAGGTTTATATATTAGCAATACCTCGACCCCGGGACAAATTTATGCCATGTCAATAGAGCACCATGTGCGTCAGGAAGCTCGCCTTAACAATGTTGCCAACTGGAATTTCTATGCCTTCCAGTTTGAGGAAGAAGGCAGGGAGGGGAAAAAAGCCCAGACCCTTAATATAGCTAACTGCAAAGACCTGATGTTCGCTAATTTCTGGATGTACCGAACGATTA
>JBEPWN010000274.1:0-4531 GCA_041642395.1 Marinilabilia sp.
GATAAATTAAGTGTCATTACACTAGGCATTACAAAATTAGTTCCAATAAATGAAAATTATGCTGCCTGCGTCACTTTACTTTCTTCGAAAAAACCCACAACCCCAGAAAAGCAAGCATCCCATTGATCATGAGTTTTTCATACCCCAGAGAAAATCCGAACCAGTCAACTGCATTGTAATCCAGGAAGCCTGTCATTACAGGAGTGATTACTGCCAACCATGGCACAACCCGATCAATTGCCATGCGACGGGTGAGCAGCCCGAAAGCAAACAGCCCCAGCAAAGGACCGTAAGTGTACCCGGCCAGCGTATAAATAGTATCAATGATGCTATCCTGTCCCAGAACCCGAAATACAATGATTACACCACCAATTATCAGTGCAAAACAGAAATGAACAAACATCCTCACCCGTTTCGATCTACGAACTGAATATTTTTCAATATTTAATATATCAACCGAAAAAGAAGTGGTAAGAGATGTCAGAGCTGAATCGGCACTCGAAAATGCTGCGCCCATCAAACCCAGAAAAAAAAGTACCCCCACCGATAATGGTAAATATCCGCCTGTAGCGATCAAAGGAAAAATATCATCAGCCCGCTCAGGCATGGGGATGCCATTGTGTTGCATAAAAATGACCAGTAAGGCTCCCAAAGAAAGAAAAATAAAATTAACAGGTAAAAACGCAAACCCGTATGAAAGAACATTCTTACGTGATTCCTTCAGATTACGGCAACTGAGGTTCTTTTGCATCATATCCTGATCCAGGCCGGTCATGACAATGGTAATAAAAACGCCGGAAAAAAACTGCTTCATAAAATGCTGTGACGAACGCCAATCATCAAATTCAAATATCCTGAAAAATCCGCTTTCGCCGATTTCCTGTCCCATTTGAATCAATCCCATATCCATGTCTTTTCCGATATGGTAAATGGTAATTATCACGGCTGACAAAAACAGCAGCGTTTGTAAAGCATCGGTCCAGATAATCGTTTTTATACCCCCACGGAAAGTATAGAGCCATATAAGCGCAATAAGCACGGAAACAGTTATCCCGAATGACACTCCGATTCCATCAAACAGAGCGATCTGAAGTACAACTGCCATCAGGTACAGACGAGCAGAGGCCCCGACAATCTTACTGGCAATAAAGAGAAAAGCACCTGACTTGTAAGAATAAACACCAAACCGGCCATCCAAATAGGAATAAATGGATGTTAACTTTAGACGGTAGTAAAGCGGCAGCAAAACAAAAGCAATAACAATATACCCCACAAAAAATCCAGCTACCATTTGCATGTATGAAAATCCCACGGAAGTAACATATCCGGGAACCGACACAAAAGTGACGCCTGATAATGAAGCACCTACCATTCCGATGGATACCACCATCCAGGGAGATCTTCGGTTAGCCAGAAAAAAACTTTCATTGTCAGCATTCCGGCCGGTAATAACGGAGACAGCGATCAATACAACAAAGTAAATTCCGATCAGCGATATTATTAACAAAGGATCCATTGATGGTTTATGATTTCTATTTGGTTTATATTCTATTTTATTCAGTGCAAATCAAAACAATTTCTAAACACCCACAATCCTGAAACGCTGTTATTTTTATTAACTTTGAATTTATAAAACAATCATTAATGTCAGATTTACAATTTCCCTCAAAAATACTGGAAAATGCCGTAACAGAGTTCTCCAAATTGCCAGGCATAGGAAAAAAAAGTGCTTTGCGGCTGGTATTATATGTTCTGAAACAGGATCGCGATTCGGCTTATCGTTTTGCAAATGCGATAACCACTCTCAGCGACGAAATAAAATACTGCAAAAGCTGTTATAACATTTCCGACAGTGATGTATGTTCCATCTGTTCCAATCCCCGGCGCGACCATTCGGTGGTGTGCGTGGTAGAAAACATCCGCGATGTAATGGCCATTGAGAATACCCATCAATACCAGGGCATTTATCATGTTTTAGGAGGCCTGATATCACCAATGGATGGTACGGGTCCGGACGATCTCACCATAACACCACTGGAAGAAAAAATAAAACAAAGTGAAATACAGGAAATCATATTTGCTCTCAGCACTACCATGGAAGGGGATACAACCAATTTTTTTCTTTATCGTAAATTTCAGGATTACCCGGTGACATTCACCACCATTGCCAGGGGGGTTTCCATTGGAGACGAGCTGGAATATGCCGATGAAGTAACCCTTGGGCGATCATTAGTTGACAGACTCCCATTCGAAAAGAACAGCAGGTAATATTAGGTTAATAGGTGATTAGGTTGGTAGCTATATCGTAAGAAGAGCTCTGCAGGTGAATAAAATAAATTAACAATGCGCAATTTAACTTTAGCCAAGCTTAACGAATTATTGTCTTAAACAGATAAATAAAATTCAAAAGAAATATGAAATCCGACAAAATAATTCAACAGATTAATATTATTTTCTGGGGGCTGCTGGGGGCAATGATAGTCATGCTGGCGATCGCGATATTTACAGTAAAAAATATAGGCCCGGTTCAAGACTGGACCCTTATCCAAAAGGAGAATTTAAAATCTGTAATATTGATCCTTGCATTGGCCGGAATTCCGGCAAGTTATTTTTTTCACAGTAAAAAGATCAAACATCTTGATCCGGAATTACCTATGAATGAAAAGCTCAGGCAATTTAAAAATAGTTTTTTTATCAAGCTTGCAACCCTTGAAGCACTCTCCATATTGGGATTGATCGGATACATGTTATCGGCCGATAATACTTTTTTATATGTGTTTGCATTATTATTTTTGGCATATATAATCAATCGTCCTAATAAAAACAGTATTCTTAAAGAAATAGAACCGGAAGAAACAGAAGAAACAGAAAAACCTGAAGACCATGATTATAGCAGTTGATTTTGACGGCACCATTGTTGAGCACCGATTTCCCCATATCGGAAAAGAAAAACTTTTTGCTTTTGAAACGCTCAAAGCATTACAAAAGCACGGGCATCTTCTGATCTTATGGACCTTCAGAGTGGGCAAAGAACTTGACGAGGCAGTCGAATACTGCAAAAAAAACGGCGTTGAATTCTATGCAGTGAATAAAAGTTTTCCGGAAGAAAAAAATGATGAAAGCATCAGCCGGAAAATCCATGCAGATCTGTTTATCGACGACCGAAATGTGGGAGGCTTTCCGGGATGGGGTGAAATTTTCCAAACGCTGAGTCAGGATTTTCCCGATGAAGAGCGGGATCTGCTATTTTCGAGATATCGAAAAGCAGAAAGACGGACCTTTTGCGGCTTTATCAAATCTCTTTTTTGCAACGAATAATGAATCAATAGTCCGGTAAAAATAGCCTAAACGCTGAGACGCTATGACGCAAAGTTTTTATTATCCGAGAGTTTCAACCAACAACCATTTACCCGCAAACAGCTCCTTATAAGGTATTTCTAAAAAGCTTATCGAAATATTGATGAATGTCTATCGGTAAAATCTAATTCTAAATACCTGAAAAATTTAAAATGAACCCATACATATCCATCATTATTGTTACCTATAATGCAGAACCACTGACCCATCTCTGTCTGTGGTCACTTGCATGCAGCCGGCTCCGGCACTCTGAAGTAATAATGATCGACAATGCAACAAACGATTCCTATACAGACACTCTTGCACGCGAATATCCTTTTATTAAACTCATCCACAACAAAAGCAACGAAGGATTTGGAAAAGCATGCAATCTTGGCTTTAATAATTCCAGGGGCGAACTGGTTCTTTTTCTAAATCCTGACACCATTGTTCCATCTGATTTCGAAACAGAGATCATTTCTTTCTTCAAAAAGCATCCAAAAACAGGAGCAATGGGAGGAAAAATGACAGATGGCCGGGGAAATTATCTGAAGGAATCAAAACGTAATTTTCCCTATCCCGCAGCATCTTTTTTCAAAATATCCGGACTGAATAAACTAGTGCCGAAAACACGCAAAGAATGGCATTACTATGCCCGGCACATTTCTGAACACCAATCAGGACAGGTCGAAATTCTTCCGGGTGCATTCATGGTAGTGTCGCGACAGGCGATGATAAAAACGGGAGGATTCGACCCTCGTTTTTTTCTATATGCCGAAGATATAGATTTATCTTGGCAGATATATAAAAACGGGTTTGAAGTATGGTACAACCCCGAAATTGAAATGGTGCACCTGAAAGGTGAAACCATAAAAAAAACATCAACTTACTCTTCGGTATTCTACAAATCAATGATTCAGTTTTATATAAAGTATTTCTTCAAAGAACATAACCGACTAAAAATGGCTGCAATGATTCAGGTGATAAAAGTTATTTCAGCCATTTCCTTTTTAAATCATAAACTCAGGAGACACTACCCAAAACATCATCCATCCATTTTTTATTTGCATCCCCAATCCTGCCCGTCGCTTGTTGAACAGGTGAAATCGTTCTCAGGCAAAAAGATCATATTCAAACAGGGCGATCGAAAAAAGGATCTTCACCTGCTTGTATCAACAGAATCAATTGATCCTAA
>JBEPWN010000275.1:0-4496 GCA_041642395.1 Marinilabilia sp.
TTTTCATATTGGAACGTGGATCGCGTTTTTGCGTGTGTATGAAATCCGCAAATTTCTTTGGATCTTTTATGAAGAACACCGGGGTATTATTTCCAACCAGGTCCCAATTGCCCTCTTCGGTATAGAATTTTACTGCAAAACCACGTGGGTCGCGCTCGGTATCAGCGCTTCCTTTTTCTCCTCCTACAGTTGAAAATCTGACAAAAACACGGCATTCATTACCTACCTGGTTGAACAATTTGGCACGCGTATATTTTGAGATGTCATGGGTTACCCTAAATGTGCCAAAGGCACCGGATCCATTGGCATGAACAACCCTTTCGGGGATGCGTTCCCGATTGAAGTGTGCCATTTGTTCATGTAGGTAATAGTCTTGTAAGAGAACCGGACCTCTCGGTCCTGCGGTTATACTGTCCTGTTTCTCATGATAGGGCCGGCCTGATGCTGTGGTAAGTTTTTTCTTTGCCATAATTAAAAGAAATTTGAATTAATACCGTGAAGTTTGTAAATTACAATAAACTGATTTTAAATTCAATTTAAATTGTTAACCCTAACCATTTCGGAAACATTGCTCAACCATCGTCAAATCAATTATTGTTTAATTGATTTGTGATGTGTTAAATGCCCCGAAAATTCAATATTCTTGTTCAATTTTATTAATTTTGGATGAAACAAGATTAAGCTCATTTAATGTGCACGTTTTATTAAGAGCTATTTTGATCAGAATCGAAGTATAGGATGTTTTTAAACTGCAGTTAATTACGATTAATGAATGTTTGAAAATTTTCAAAAACCCAAAGTCTGATGAAATATAAATTTATTGGTGCGTAAGCTTTTGTATTAGATTGGCAGTCAATCAATTAATAATTGAAACATTTAAGATGTATAAAGTTGTTTTTCAGTATGATACAATCTATCTGACATCTAAAAATCTAACTATCTATTGCATCAATTAATAATTTTTAAAAATATAATATTATGTCTAATTATCATGAACCGGCAGAAGAGCTGTCACAACAGGCACGTGATTTCTCACGGGCCCTTAATAGTTTAAAAGAAGAGATTGAAGCTGTTGACTGGTATCATCAGCGAGTCGATGTTACCGAAGATGAATCTTTGTCTAAAATTATGGCTCACAATCGCAATGAAGAGATTGAGCATGCATGTATGACTCTTGAATGGCTTCGACGCAATATGCCCGGGTGGGAAGAGCAATTGCGTACTTACCTTTTTACCGAAGGTGACATTACTGAGCTTGAAGAAGGCGAAGAAGGCGGAGGCAGCAGTTCTGATTCGTTGGGAATTGGGAAAATAAAAAAATAGGATATAACTATTGCGATAGTCTGTTGATATTGTTGTAATTATCTTAAAATTCGGATGTTTAATTTTAATTATTTTGGAGAGTTGAAATCTGGTATTCAGTCACCAAAAAATGATCTGACATCTAATATCTAACATCTAATGATCTATTATTATGGATATTTTAAGAAAATCGATGGCCCCCATCAGCGATCAGGCATGGGCGGAAATAAATGATAATGCTAAAGAAGTCCTGAGTTCCGTGCTCTCGGCCCGAAAATTTGTAGATGTGGAAGGTCCTAAAGGATGGGATTTTGCTGCTCTTTCACTAGGGCGGGTAAATGTTCCGGGTAATCAAAATGGTGATGTTCAGTATGGGATCCACCGGGTGTTGCCGTTAATTGAGACCCGGGTACCATTTGAACTGGATATATGGGAGCTTGATAATATTGCCCGCGGGGCCAGAGACATCAACCTTGACAATATGGAAGAGGCCGCCCGCAAGTTGGCACGCTTCGAGGAAGATGCCATATACAATGGTTTTGAATCCGGGAATATTAAAGGACTTAAAGAGTGTTCCGATTACGAACCCATTACACTTCCTGGTGACGATGATGAAATCATTGGAGCTATTTCGGAAGGAATTGCCAAATTAAAGGTTGCTTCAGTTGAAGGACCGTATTCATTGGTTTTGAATGCTGAGTTATGGCAGCGCTTTAATGCTTCAGGCACAGGCTATCCATTGCGCAAGCGGGTTGAACGTCTGTTGGGCGGAGCCATCATTATGGCACCCTATATTGATGATGCTTATTTGGTATCAGAGCGTGGAGGTGATTTTGAGATGGTGATTGGACAGGATATTTCAATTGGTTATGAGTCGCATAATCAGAAGACTGTTCAGTTGTATTTCACTGAGTCATTTACTTTTCAGGTTGTTGACCCTTCAGCTGTGGTGGTGCTGAAATAAGTTGTTTTAAAAATGTATTTTAAAAGCGCAGAAATATCTCTTTCTGCGCTTTTTTTCTGATTATTTATTGCTCGTAAGAAAACTATGTGTTTTTTAGTCCTTAATAAGAAAATCCTATTGTACTGGAAATATTGCAAAAACTCCCGTCATTGGTGACGTCGTGAAGCAATCTCTGGGTTCAAAACATACGATTATGTCCAAAAAAAACAGTAGTTGGAATAGGTGAAATTCTCTGGGACCTTCTACCGGATGGAAAACAACTGGGAGGAGCTCCGGCTAATTTTGCCTGGCATGCCCGGCAGCTTGGAGCGCTGGGAGCTGTTGTTAGTGCTGTGGGTAATGATGAGTTGGGAAACGAAATTATCGGGTTAATACGGAAAAAGGGAGTTGGTATACGGCATTGCCATTAATAACAAACCTACTGGAGCAGTGGAAGTAAAATTGGTCGAAGGCATTCCCGGTTATACGATCCATGAAGATGTCGCCTGGGATTTTATTGAATTGAACGATACCGCGAAAAATGTCCTGTCAAAAGCCGACGCAGTTTGTTTTGGTTCTGTGGCTCAACGTTCTTTCGCTAAAAGAAATACATGATCTTGCGGTAAAGATATCAGCATTTGTATGTACCCGGGAGGGAGCAATGCCAAAAATTACCGGATAATTGTCCCCATATCCGATAGTTTGATCCGGAAATACTTTCTGCGGGGTTGAAAACGCTGACATATTTAATCCAGCAAAATTGTTTTTCCCCAATTTGTTTCCATGGCATAATCCACGATTTTTTTATAAAGCGGGTAATCAAAATGCGGGCAATGAATATTCAAGGACTGAAGCAGTTGATCTGTTTGAGAAGTATCAAATATTCTGTCATCTGTTAAATAATGGTTGTATTCTCCCAAATAGGAATAAAATAATTTTTCCATGGCATTTTTTTCTTCTTCGGACTTCCGTAAATTGGAGCGGGTAGTTATGCCGGTAAGTTCAAGGTACCTGGATGTATAGTCCAGAAGAAGCTCCAGGGGAGAAGGATGAGGGTTCGTGATGTGATGAATTCTACCGGCGTTTTCGTTATTAAAAAGTACAAGGAAGGCTTCTACAAAATAATTGATGGGAATGAGATTAATTCCCGTGCAAGGTTTGGTTTCCAGCTCAATTGGAAAGAAAATACCATCGTTAACATCCTTGTAAACCCCAAGCTTTTTAGAATGGGTGGCACCATTCATCAGATCTTTTGCGAACATTTTTTTTAACAGATACAAAGTTTTAATGGGATAGTACAATCCATTGAACCGAAAAGTTCTGCCATTTAGTGAATTGCCATAAACAATGGAAGGGCGGTATATTTTCCATGCGATACCTGAAATCTCGCAAAAACGTATCACTTCCTTTTCTGCTTTGTATTTGGTTTCTTCATAAACATTTAGAAAGCTTTCTCTTTCTGTGATTTCTTCTTTACAGACATTCGGTCCGGTAGGACAGACAAATGCAGTACTTACCAGGTGAAAGCGATTGACTGAGGCTTGATTGGCAAATTTTAATACATGCTTTAAGGCTTCAAGATTGGCCAGTTCCACGTTGCTTCTTAATTTGTCTGAAAATGAAGTGTTGGCGGCACAATGTATTATTACCGACGTATTATTAAGTAAATTAAGGTATTCTTCATCAGAGAGGCCAAATTGAGGCCGGGAAATATCAGCTTCAACCACCTTGCAAAATTGATGTGCCGGGCCATTTAACTGAAACCAGTGAAAACGATCTTGCATCCTTTGCCATCCTGATTGGCGGCCCTTATTCCTGGTAAGGGCAATGATCTCCTTTCCTGTTTTTATAAAAGCAGCCGCAAGATGACTACCTATAAAACCAGTTGCTCCTGTTATTAATATTTTTTCCATCGTTTTATGTCAGGTATAGAGCAGATTTTCCATCCTTGCAAACCCTTGATATAGCGTATGCTTAAACCATCTGACGGCATCATGTTTTTTACTGTATCTTTCTATCATTTCCCCTGTTTCCTTCATTGCATGGAGCATTCGTTTTTTTTCTTCCGGGTTCTGGTGATCCAGGTAATAATCGTACTCAAATACTGCTCTTTTGCCAAAATCGATCGGGGTAATGAAGCCATAATCATTTTTCACCTGCCAATTATCTCCGATTCTTTTAAATTCGCTGTTTATGTCCTCGATTATTTCAGGTTTATCAAGGGGGACATAAATAATCCAGGCAATAACAT
>JBEPWN010000276.1:0-4470 GCA_041642395.1 Marinilabilia sp.
TTCAGCAATTGGCCATCATAAATGAGATGGTCCGGAAATTAAATTTTGGAACAAAAATTGTTAAATGTCCTACATTGAGAGAGCCTGACGGTCTGGCTATGAGCTCAAGAAACAAATTATTATCAAAAAAATATCGAAAAAGTGCTCCATTGATAGCTAAAACCTTGTTTGAATCATGTAATTTTGCCAAGTCAAAAAGTGTTTCGGATGTCCAAGCAATGGTTGTTGATCAAATAAAATCTGATCCGAATCTGGAACTGGAATATTTTGAAATTGTTGATGGTTATACATTACAAGGTGTTGACAGTTGGAAGAAAAGCAGTTATATTGTTGGATGTATAGCTGTTTATGCAGGACACATCCGACTTATTGATAATATAATTTACAAATCCGGTAGTAATGAATCTTGATGTTATAAAATCTAAATTGCACAATGTTACGGTCACTGAAGCCAATCTTAACTATGTTGGCAGTATTACCATCGATGAAGAACTGATGGATGCAGCCAATATAATAGAGAATGAGAAGGTTCAGGTGGTTAATAATAATAATGGCGAGCGCCTTGAGACATATGTTATCAAAGGGGAACCTGGTTCTGGTGTCATATGTTTGAATGGGGCTGCTGCCAGAAAAGTTGCTGTGGGCGACATTGTTATTATTATTACGTATGCTTCTATGCCACTGGAAGAGGCTAAAAAGCACCGTCCTATGTTCGTATTTCCTGATACGGCAACCAATAAGCTGATATAAAGACCTATTAAAAAGTGATTAAGCTTTTTTTAAAATAATGATATAAGCCCCGGAATTCCGGGGTTTGTTGTTTTTACAAGTATTTGATCCCGGCAAGAAAAAAATATTTAAGTTTGTGTTTTATTCAACACTTTGCTAATCTTTTTGTGATGGATTGTCAGTGAATTGTTTGAATTTGAAACAATCAATATGGTAAGAGGTTGGTTTTTTAATGTGATATAATCCATTTAACATCTGATATCTAAAAATCTAACGAACTATTTTTTATTGAATTTTTTGTTTGAAAATATAATATGAGCAAAACCAAAACTGTTTTTGTTTGCCAGAATTGTGGTGCCGAGTCACCCAAATGGGTGGGCAAATGCTACGCCTGCAATGAATGGAATACTTATGTGGAAGAAATTTCCATTACCGGAAATAGCAAGGATAAACGGCTCTCCTTCTCTCTGGGAAAGGAAAAACATAAACCGGTTGCGGTATCTGCTGTTGTGGTTAATGATATCCCACGTATTGATACTCGCATCAGTGAATTTAACCGAGTGCTTGGAGGTGGGATGGTACCGGGTTCTGTTATTTTACTTGGGGGTGAGCCGGGCATAGGCAAATCCACATTGATTTTGCAGATGGCAATGCAACTCAATACTCATAAAATTTTATATGTATCGGGCGAGGAGAGTCCTCAGCAAATCAAGTTAAGAGCTGACCGGCTTAGTGACCTGGATGGAACAAACTGTTTACTGGTGGGTGAAACATCCCTGGAGCAGATACTCGTCCATATTGAAAATGAAAATCCCGGCTTTGTTGTTATTGATAGTATTCAGACAATAGAGCGTGAATCCATTGAATCAGCTCCAGGGAGTGTTTCTCAAATCAGGGAATGTACAGCTTCCATTCTAAAGGTGGCAAAAGAAAAGAATATTCCCGTATTGCTGATAGGTCATATTAATAAGGAAGGAAATCTTGCCGGTCCCAAAGTGCTTGAACATATTGTAGATGTCGTTCTTCAGTTTGAGGGCGATCGTCATTATATGTATCGTATCCTCCGGGCGGTGAAAAACAGATTTGGCTCTACCTCAGAGATCGGGATTTTTGAAATGCAAAGTGATGGTTTGCGGGAAGTGTCCAATCCCTCTGAAATGCTAATGTCCCAACATGATGAAGATATGAGTGGAATTACCATATCAGCTGCTCTTGAAGGAATAAGGCCCTTTATGATTGAAGTGCAGGCGTTGGCCAGTTCAGCTGCATATGGTACTCCCCAGCGATCATCAACAGGCTTCGATTTGCGCCGGCTTAATATGCTACTCGCTGTTCTCGAAAAGCGTGCCGGGTTTAAACTGGCAGCAAAAGATGTTTTTCTGAACATTGCCGGTGGGTTGAAAGTTACTGATCCGGCTATTGATCTGGCAGTGGTGGCCTCAGTTTTATCCTCCAACACCGATTTAAATGTCCCCAAATATATTTGCCTGACCGGAGAAGTTGGACTTTCAGGTGAAATTCGTCCTGTTACACGCATTGATCAACGTGTAAGGGAGGCAGAAAAGCTGGGCTTTAAATCTATTGTCGTTCCCCGCTACAGCAAGGGAATAAACTTTGACGGATTTAATATAAAAGTGATACAGGCCGGCAAAATTGAAGAAGCTTTCAGGTATTTGTTTTCTTAACAAATTAGAAAAATTCATCTTCTGAAAAAAGAGTGTCAACTCTGTCATACTTTTCATCACTGGCAGGAACATTTTCATCCGGACACTGAAGGTTTATGTTGAAATCAACCGGCTTTTCAAATGTGTCTTCCTGTGTTATTAGCACTTCTTCATCAGAATATACATCTTGCATATATAATGCCCAGATTGGAAGTGCCATATTGGCTCCCTGCCCTATGGCAAGATTATCAAAGTGAATATCCCGGTCTTCGCCTCCAACCCAAACACCGGTTACCAGGTTGGGTGTAATGCCTATAAACCAGCCATCTGAATGATTTTGAGTAGTGCCGGTTTTAGCGCCTATTTGCGCTTCCAGGTTATATTTATATCTTAATCTTATTGCTGTTCCCTGGTTAACAACGCCTTCCAATAAATTTATCATCAGGAAAGCAGTTTCTTCGCTTAAAACTTCCTGCTTACGGGGAGTGAAATTGGAAATGATATTCCCGTAACGATCCTCAATGCGCGTAACCATTATCGGTTCGGCATGTACTCCTTTATTTGCATAAGTACAATAGGCAGAAACTATTTCATTAAGACCAAATTCCGGAACTCCAAGCACTATTGAAGGAACCGGATCCATGGGACTTCTGATACCCATATCATGTATGATATTTGCTACTGCTTCCGGGTTAAATTGTTTTAATATCCAAGCAGTTATGTTGTTATTGGAGTTGGCAAGGCCCCATTTTAAGGAAACCATTTCGCCGGCTCTTTGTGATCCTGAATTTCGGGGTGTCCAGCTTTTGCCTGTAGGTAGATTAAAAGTCTGTGGAATGTTGGGAACCATATCACAGGGCGTGAGTCCCTCCTGCATGGCCAGCGTGTACACAAACGGTTTTATGGTTGATCCTACCTGTCGTTTACCCAGCGAAACCATGTCGTATTTAAAATGCTGATAGTTGGGACCACCTATGTAAGCTTTTACATGTCCCGATTGAGGGTCCATTGAAAGCAAACTTGATCTCAGAAACGACTTATAATAATGTATGGAATCCAGAGGACTCATAATTGTGTCGATGTTTCCCTGCCATGAGAATACTTCCATTTCAACCGGCTCTTTGAAATGAGCCATGATTGAGTCCTGGGGTATGTTCTTATTCTTCAGATGGCGATGGCGTTCTGTGTTGCGCATGGCCCTGAATATAATACTTTCATATTGTTCCTCAGTTATGTTTCTTGTGAAAGGTGATCTGCTTGTGCCTTTTTTTTCCGAAAAAAACAATGGTTGAATTTCTTCGCCCAAATGTCGCGTCATGGCCTGCTCTGCATACTTCTGCATCCTGCTGTCAATCGTTGTGTAAATTTTCAGTCCGTCGCTGTAGATGTCATACTTTGAGCCGTCAACTTTCAGATTTTTATTAACCCAGCCAAAAAGGGGATTGTTGATCCATGCCACACTATCTTCTTTGAATCTTTGTTCTTGCCAGGATGTATAATTTTCACGAATTGGTTCCTGAGCTGTCAGTGTTAATCTCAAATATTCCCTGAAATAGGGGGCCAGTCCGTGAATATGATCATCTCTCTGAAATCGAATGTCCAATGGAAGTGTTTTCAGACTGTCATATCCTTCAGGGTTGATGTGACCAGCTTTTCTCATCTGGTCCAAAACCACGTTTCTGCGCGCCTGGGTAACATCGGGACGCCTGAGAGGATTAAATAATGATGGATTTTTAAGCATTCCGATCAGTGTCGCCGCTTCTTCCACCTGGATCGAATCCAGAGACTTGCTGAAAAAAGTGTGGGCTGCCGATTCAATGCCATAAGCCCCATAGATAAAGGGAGCTTTGTTTAAGTACATCGTGATAATTTCCTGCTTCGTATAACTACGTTCCAGTTTTACTGCGATGACCCATTCTTTCAATTTTTGCAGACTGCGTTGTGCAATATTTTGAGCTGGATCATGAAAAAGGAGTTTTGCAAGCTGCTGGGTTATGGTACTGCCACCTCCGGAACTTTTCTCACCCATAATAATGGTTCTGAATATTACGCGCCCCAATCCGCGGGCATCAATTCC
>JBEPWN010000277.1:0-4467 GCA_041642395.1 Marinilabilia sp.
ATGATCCGTCTTCTATTGCCAATGATTTTGATCTAAGATTATTGCCGCTTGACCAAATAGCTTCTATCGAAATCGTCAAAGGTGCTTCGAGCACGCTTTATGGTTCGGGAGCAGCTGCTGCAGTGATCAATATAGCGACTAAAGCGCCGGTAGACAAAAAGATTGGGGTACAGGTGCAAAGCACAATGGGTACTAATCAAACTCAGCAGAACCAGGATTATAATATCGCCCAATTTGATAATGCTGTGGCAGCAAGCGGAAGATTATCTAAATTTGATTATCAGGTGAATTTTAGTCACAGGTATTCAGAAAATATTTCGGCGATCAAATCTTCTGATGAAAATGTGAATTTTGAAGATGATCCTTTTTCTAAATACAATGTACGTGCGAGGTTAGGTTATGAGATCAGCAATAACATCAAATTTCATATCTACGGGAACTTTGACAAATTCAATTCATCCTTCGATGACTCTTTTATGTTCACTGATGCCGATAATGAGCTTATAAGTGAGCAATTGAGGGTTGGGAGCCATTGGGAAATCAATTATAAAAACGGAAGCTTTAATTTTAGCGACAGCTATTCTGAAATTGAAAGAGAAGTTGTTTCTGATTTTCCGGGGAAATTCGACAGCCGGGTTTATACTTTCGATGCCCATAACAAGTACGTGTTGAATGATTCATTCTATACTGTTTTAGGTTTAAACGGAACATTTAGCGATTTTAACAGCTACAGCATTCCTTATGGTGAAACCGAATTTGAACGGACAGTAAGCGACGAGTTTGCAGATTTTGATATTATCGATCCTTATTTTAACGTGGTGTATGTTTCCGGGTTTGGTTTTAATTTTAATGCCGGGACCAGGTTGAATATCCACAGTGAGTATGGCAACCATTGGGTTTATAATATAAATCCATCTTATAATTTTGATCTAAATGACGGCTATATAAAAGCCCTTGCTTCTTATAGTACTGCATATATCACTCCCTCTCTTTTCCAGTTGTTTGATCCCAATTACGGGAATCAGGATTTAAACCCAGAGGAAAGCAGCACCCTGGAAGGCGGACTGGAATATGTTTCTGATAACTTCAGGTTGAGTGGCGTTTACTTCAGAAGAAATTCTGAACAATTTATCGATTTCGTTACTGTGGATCCCGAAAACTATATTTCAGAATATCAAAACATTGATGAACAATTTACTGCAAGTGGAGTTGAGGTAGAGCTGGCTTATCAATTATCTGACAGGCTTGATCTTTCAGGAAATTATACTTTTACTGAAGCAGCTGAAAAATTTGCCCTGAGAATCCCGAAACATAAAATAAATGCACAAGTTGGTTTTCAGGTAAGTGAAAACACCTACACCTCGCTGAGTTATCAATACAACGATGACAGAACCGATTCTTTCTACAATAGTGAGAGCTTTGCAAATGAACTTGTGGTGTTGGAGAGCTACGGGATTTTGGACTTTTACATTGGGCATCAGGTAAATGAACATCTCAAAATATTTGCAGGTTTAAACAATATAACAAATGAGAAGTTTCAGGAGTTGTACAGGTTTAACACACACGGAAGAAATGCCAGGGTGGGATTAGCTGTGAATTTTTAGGGTTTTACCTGAATAAAACATAAAAAGGGTTTCGAACATAATTTCGAAACCCTTTTCTTTTTAATTTCCTTTAGTTTTATTCCTTTATAACAGTTGGAATCCTGTCAATGAACATATTTTGATAATTAGGATCTTCCATTCCGCTTTCCCCGACTGTTTTATAAGTTTTAACATTAGCGGGGGTAGAAATTTTATTACCCTGCCTCGCATTTAGTGCTGCACTCAAAAGTGGCTCATCCTGTTCGCCCAGAATTCCCAGATTTTCCAGGTCCTCTCTAAGTTCTAAATCAGGTTCAAGACCATTTACATAATCTGAGACTCCATTTTTGTTCATCGATTTCAGGATCAATGGCTGCATTGCATACTTGTGATCAGTATTGAGTTCAGAATGATCTTTGTCAAAATTAGGAGAATCATAAAGTGTAGCCGATGCCTGAAATTTTCCTGTAGTCCAATCTCCCACCTGGATGACGTCAATATAAGGTTCCAGTCCATTAATGATCAATTCACTGGCGGAAGCAGATGCCTTTGTTGTCAACACATAAACCCTTTCCAGATTTAAGCTGTTTATTGCGGTTCCGGACCTTGTCTCTGTATTGAAATTATTAAGCAAAGCTTCCGGTTCATTTTCTTCATAATATTTCTGATACTTTTCGTTCCATTGCTCTTTCATGAAAAGGTCATCGGGGAATTGTCCGGTGATCATTGAAGCCAGATCAACTGCAGATCTTACAGAGCCACCTCCGTTATAACGGAGATCAAGAACAAGGTCTGTGATATTTTCAGCTTTAAAATCCCCGAATGCGTTATTTAGATCCTCATCATACTCAAGGTCAAAACTATCATAATGTAAATACCCGATCTTCTCACCATCAATATCCAAGACCTTAGAAATTACAACTGGATTTTCTTCATAGGCACCTTTGGTCAAGGCAATCGTTTCATCGGTATCGCGAATGGTGTTGCCTTCTAGGTCTGCAAGCCCAATTGTAAAGCTGTCTGAATTCAGAAGCGTATTAATGTTGGAAATAGTAAGCTGTTGCCCATCTACTTTATTAAAGATCATTCCTCTTTCAACTCCTTCTTCCTCTGCAGAGGTATTTGGAAAAACGAATCTCACGTATCCCAGCACATTATTACTGGTGTTGGAATATTTCACCAAACCGTAGGACATACCGGTGGTAGTTGGGCCACTAGCCGCTTTACCGTGTTCTTCGTAATTCTCCATCAAATAACTGTATTCATCCTGCGATGCCATTAGTTTTTCAAAAAGATCTTCCGGGGAAGAGAAATTATCCAAATAATCATTTTTTTCAGCTTCAGTGGAAAAATAACCATCAGCTAGAACGGCAACATCCTTTTTGTACAAATACAAATCATTCATTCCCCTGTAAATAAAACCCTCCACTTCCAGATCATTCTTTGTTTCTCCTTCGGTTTTTTCAGTTTTTTCAAAATCTTCGGTGTCATCTGAACAAGCTGTAAAAAGCCCGCCGGACAACATAATCAGCAATAAGAATTTATAGAGTTTCATAATCAGTTTTATTTTTTCTGAAAAAGACCCTGTGATATCAGGTGATCCCTGATTCTCTTTTTCATTTGTTTTTCCGATGCTAATGTTGGTTAATAAGTTCGATGCAAATCGTTGTTTATTAGCTCGATATAAAAATAGTGTATTTGCAAATAGCCTGCCACTTTCAGATACTCCTTTTTGTTGCTTTTAAAAGAAAAAACCAAATTACCACTTTTTGCAGAAATAATAAAAATGAATAAAAATGAACAGGGGTCCCGAACGTATTCGGAACCCCTGGGTTATTTATGGCCTATATAAGTTATTCATTTATAACTGCAGGAATTTTGTCGATATACATTCTTTGGTAGTTAAGTTCATCCATTCCGCTTTCCCCAACAGGTTTAAAAACATTTAAATCGCCGGGTTCAGGCCTTCTGTTTTCTGAAATAGCATCAAAATTTCCTGAGATAACATTAAGAGCTGCATTGAGTAAGGGTTCATCTTCCTCGCCTAATACTCCCATTTGCCGGATGCTTTCTTCGAATTCAAAATCAGGCTCAAGACCATCTACATAATCTGAAACACCATCTTTATTTACAGACTTAAAAACCAAGGGCTGAATAGCGTAAGTATGGCTGGTATTGGCATTCTGCCGTCCAAAATTTTCAGAATCGTAAAGGGTAACCGATGCTGTAAATTTACCTGTAGTAGTTTCTCCAATTTGCACAACATCTATGTATGGTTCTAATCCATTGATGATAAGCTCACTGGCCGAGGCTGATCTCCCTGTAGTTAGAACATACACCTGGTCCAGATTAAGGCTGTTAATGGCGGTATTTGTCGTTAATTCCGTATTAAATTTGTTGATCAATCTATCAGGATTATTTTCTTCAAAATATTCCTGATATTCCTGGTTCCATTCTTCCTTTAAAAATATTTTCCCCGGAAACTGGCCGGTGATCATAGCAGCAAGATCTGTGGCAGTTCTTACCGAACCACCTCCATTATAGCGAACATCAAGAATTAATTTTTCTATCCCATCAGCCTTGAATTTACCAAAAGCATCATTAAGTTCTTCATCAAATTCCCGCGTAAAACTGTTGTACATTAAATATCCAACTTTGGTTCCTTCAAAATCCAATGTTTTTGCGATATATACAGGGTTGCTTTGGTACTCTTGTTTACTTAAAGTTATCGTTTCTCCTGTTTCACTCAGATCATTGCCGTCCAGACTGGCAAGGCTAATAGTGAAACTTTGCGGAGCTAATAATGTACTATAATTACTAGCGGTCAATTGTTCTCCATCTATTTTAGTGAAAATATCACCTCTTTTCACTCCTTCCGCTTCGG
>JBEPWN010000278.1:0-4431 GCA_041642395.1 Marinilabilia sp.
AGATCGTTCAATTCTGCACTATTGGCGTTGTATGTGAAATTTGGAAGCTCAAGCAACCCTCCAACCAAAGGAAAATTCTTTCCGGCATCATTACCAAGCAAATCAAATATAAAGTAGTAACCGCGCGAATACATTCCTCTGTACAATAAAGGAGTATACATTGCATTAGCTGCTTCAGAATAGCTTGCAGCAGTAGTAAAAAATGTGTTGCCATCGTATTCATTTTCGTTTTTCACATCGAGAACATCTTCACTACATGAAAAAGCCAGCATTAAAAAAATAAGCGTATATAAAATTCTATTTTTCATCATGATTCAATTTTAAAAATTTAACTGAACACCAAATCTGTAAATGGCTGGATTAGGACGTTGATTTCTATCCACCCCTCTGGAAAAAATAAGTAGATCATTATTGTCAGCATCATAAGTAGAGATTTCCGGGTCGTAACCAGAATAATTGGTTAAGGTTAATGCATTTTGAATGGCTACATAAATCCTGAATTTATGAAAAACGTTATTTAAAATATTGGAAGGAAGGGTGTAACCTAAAACAATATTTTTAATTCTTAAGTAATCCCCTTTTTCCACATAAAAATCAGAGAACAAAAAATTTGCTCCGGTATTCTGACCTGCAGCCGGCATAGTTGTTACATCACCTTCCTGTTTCCACCTGTCAAGGGTTTTCGTTGTTGCGTTAAAAGGTCTTACCATTGATTCAATATTGTATCTTGTTCCATTAATAACGTCGACATCGGCCAATCCGTGGAATTGTAACTGAAAGTCGAAATTGTTGTATGAAGCGTTAAATACACCACCGTACTGCCAGGCTGGAGAAGGATCGCCAATAAAGGTCCTGTCGTCGGTATCCAAATATCCATTACCATCGATATCCTTCCAGATAAAATCTCCGGGTTGCAACCCTGCCTTATACTCAGTCACTTCTCCGTCTGATGCCACACTTGCAGCTTCATTTAACATATCCACTTCCGCCTGATCGGCAACAACACGATCAATAACATAACCATAATAAGCTGCCAAAGGATGTCCGATATCGGTACGGGTTGAGTTCCCTACTGCATTATTAAATTGCCCTTTGGTAATTGGAATATCCCCAATTGTGCCTAAGGCAGTTACTTCATTAGTGCTATATGTTGCGTTTAATCCAATATCCCATTTTAATCTTTTTGAATTATCGGCATAATTAACTGCTAATTCAAAACCATTATTTTTCATGCTTGCCGCATTTACCCATTGGGTTGCATTTGCACTTGGATTGCCTAATCCAGTGCTTAAAGGTAATTGCGTTTCAATCAATAAGTCCTCATTTTTACGACTATAATAATCCAAAATAAAATTTAGCCGATTATTTAAGAAACCTATATCGGCGCCAATATCAAACTGAGTTGTTTCTTCCCATTTCAAATCCGGATTAGGTATACTATTGATGGTTGAACCGGTAGAAAAATCGGTTCCATCTCCAAAAGAATAAACGATATTGTTACTTGCACCTTTCCATACACTTGCTGACGTTAAAAAGGCAGGTATATTATCATTACCCGTTTTTCCGTAACTGGCTCTTAATTTCAGATTTGAAATTGCAGCAACATTATTCATAAACTCTTCTTCGGATAATGACCATGCAGCTCCAACTCCATAAAATGTTCCCCAGCGATTATTTGCGCCGAAAACACTTGACGCATCCCGGCGAACACTTGCATTGAGCACATAACGTTCTTTTAAGGTATAACCTAAACTACCGAAATAAGAAATACGTGATTTTCCACTATTCAACTTTGCATTATTTAATGATGTAGTGTTTGCTAATGAAACATTTTTAATGGCATCACTGGTATAATCTGAACCTGATACAGAAACTTCTCTGAAAATTCTTGCAGGATTATAAGAATTCCCGGCCGTGGCACTAATTAAATGCTCTCCGAAAGTCTTATTATATGTAACAAAGTTCTCCAAAATTAAGCTATACGAGAAATTATAGGTTTCTGAAATATCTGCAGTAGCTCTGTCGAGCTGTCCTCCATTAGAGGGATAATTCCAGTCGTACTGATGATAGTTACCGGCAGAGAGCCTGCCCTGTGTCTTAAACATCAAACCGTCATATAAATCGACTTCACCGGAGAACTCAAAATTAACATTTAGCGTTCTTCTTTCTAAATCTGAATTATATACATCGTTATAAGGATTGTTTACATCGCTTAAATCTTCCGTTCGCAAGACCCTGGCATATCCACCTAAATTATCAGGATCATATATTGGCATATACGGAGGAAGCATTAAACCTGAATTAAGACCTGCCAAATGTCCTTTTGTAAAATCATTTCTTACACGTAAGTTTTGTCCAAGACGAACTTTATTACCAAACAACCTTTCGTTAAGTTTTGCTCCTACAGTCACTCTCTCAAAATTCCGATCAATTACCGTTGATTCATGGTTTTGGTAACCTGTTGAGAAAGAATAAGTAACATTCTCCCCTCCACCACTTAATCGAACATTATGATCGGTAATCAATGCATTCCTGAACATTGCATCTTGCCAGTCGGTGCGGTCAACCCTTACATAGTCCGATTCGAGCTTATCAGTCAACGGTAATCCTTTTGCCGCTTGAATATCGCCAACCAAATCCACATATTGCGAGGCATTCAACATATCGTAACGGGAGTTAATCTGGCCTACCCCAACTGAACCTTCATAGTCTACTCTTACATCTCCTCTAACTCCGCTTTTCGTAGTAATAATAACTACTCCGTTAGCCGCTGCAGATCCGTAGATTGCAGTGGTTGAAGCATCCTTTAGGACAGTAATACTTTCTATATTCTGTGTGGGAACTGAATTAATATCGCCTCCCTGAATACCATCAATTACATACAACGGATCGGGATTGGAGAAAGACCCCATACCACGAATAATAATTCTGGCGCCTGAACCCGGATCGCCATTATCATTAAGCACCTGAACCCCGGCAATCTTACCTTGCATGGTCTGACGCACATCAGAGGTTGACAGACCTACAAGCTCCTCATTATCAATCTGTGATATAGAGCTTGCCACATTTTTTCTCGAAGTTGAGGTGTACCCAAGTACAATTACCTCATCCACCCCAAAAGTTTCTGTTCCCAACGATACGTCAATAGTGGATTGATTTCCAATTTCAATTTCCTGCGTTTTCATTCCAACAAATGAAAACACCAAAACATCTGCGTCTGCAGGAACTGTTATACTATATCTTCCATCGTTATCCGTTATGGTTCCAACGGTAGTTCCTTTTGCAACAACCGATGCCCCAGGCACGGGGTCTCCCGACTCATCCGTCACAGTGCCGGTAACAGTGCGGCCCTGTTGTGAAATGGCGCTGGCCCCGGTAACAGTGTTGCCAATTATAATCTGGCGATCGATAACTTTGTACGCCATGCCTGATCCTTCCAGAATACCATTCAAGATGGTTTCGACACGGGCATTACTTACATCAACATCAACTTTTCGGTTAATATTGAATTCTTTTTCGTTGAAGACGAACCTGAACTGGCTCTGGTCTTCGATTTGGTTCAACACCGACTCGATACTCGCATTTTTCAGTTTAAGCGATAGTTTTGTTGTCTCGGAATAGGTGCTTGCAGAAACCTGCATTACTCCAAATACAACCAGCATCGCCATAACACTAATGCTTTTTGTAAGGCGGTTGCCAAAGCAAAACTTAGCTAGATAGTTTTTCATAAAATACTTGGTTTGATTAATAAAATTTAAAAAATAACTCTCTTGAATATATCTCAGTTACAAATAGTTTTCTGCAATTTTTAATGGTTTCCGTTTTTATATTTAATAATAATCTTATCCTGTCTGATCTGATAATTAATAGGAATTGTTTCGCTGACAATTTTCAGAATGCGCTCGATCGATTCATCTTCAAACTTAGCTGTGAACAGCAGGTTTTGGTTGCCTTTCCCGTCATATTCGATGGGAATCATAAACCACCGTTCGAGTTTTCGGCATACTTCATTCAGGTTACTTCTTTTAAAGATTAGCAACCCGTCTTTCACCAAACGGTAAATTTCGGTATTTACCTTTTCAACAGCAACCTTGTTATCTTCAACATTCACCGACAGCCGGTCTCCGGGAGTAAGAATAATATCGCTTTGAAATTCCTCCGATGTCACCTGCACAGACCCTCTCACGAGAGTTGTACGGATTATGTTGTCCTCCGTGTAAGCTTCCACATTAAACGAGGTTCCCAAAACCCTTACATCCAACCCGTAAGTTTCCACCAGAAAAGGCTTATCTGCGTTACCCATGACTTCGAAATATCCTTCTCCCGTCAGCTTTACTTTTCTGCTTTTCTGCCCGTAAAACTGATTGTACGACAGCTTCGATTCCGGACTTAACCAAACCTGCGTACCATCGGCGAGTACCACCTGTGAAT
>JBEPWN010000279.1:0-4402 GCA_041642395.1 Marinilabilia sp.
CGGTAAAAGGATCACGCTCGGTGTAAGTGGGATCATTTTTATCTTTAAAAACCGGGAGTACCGGTGGACGCAATAGAGCATGACGAATAATACCGGGAGCATCACCCTTTGACGAGAGTTTGTCCTGAGTAGAATAAGAAAGTTGCAAATTCGTACCTACCTTTATCCTGTCGGTAAGCGCTGAATTGATATTTGTCCGGAAGTTGTAACGCTGATATTGGTCGTTGTCATAAACCACGATTCCATCCTGATCGAAATATCCGGCAGAGATCAAATATTGTGTATTTTCGCTACCCCCACTGGCAGTCAACTGTACATTTTGTGAATAGCCGGGCTCAAAAACTTCATCCAGCCAGTCGGTATCCGCAAAATCGCTCCTGCCCTTATCCGCTGTATAAGGATTGGTTCCGGGATATCCCGCATTGTTCCACGCCTTTTCGACAACCTCCATATATTGTTTGCTGTTAAGCATATCCGGCAGGTTTGTGGCATGCTGAACACCGCGGTAATAATTAACATCAAATTTAGCCTCTCCAGTTTTTCCACTTTTGGTGGTAATAATGATAACTCCGGCCGAAGCCCTTGACCCATATACGGCAGCTGCAGAAGCATCTTTGAGAACAGTCATTGATTCTATATCGGAAGGATTTAAGAAACTCAGCTCACGGGTAGGAACACCATCCACCACATACAATGGATTGTTATTACCGATTGTACCCTCACCACGAATGCGAATATTAATTTCATCACCGGGAGCACCCGTACTTTGAGTCACCTGAACACCGGCCACCTGGCCCTGCAAAGCCTGAGCAAGTTCAGCAACCCTGCGTTTCTCCATATCATCTACATTAACTGGAGAAACAGCACCGGTAAGAGTAGCTTTTTTCTGTACCGAATAACCCACAACAATAACCTCATCCAACCCATAAACATCTTCCTGCATCACCACTTCGAAATCATTTCTGTCACCAATGACAACTTCCTGTGAGCTCATTCCAATAAACGAGAAAACCAATACTTCAGCACTCTCATCAACTGACAGAGAAAATTGACCGTTTGTATCGGTAATGGTACCTTTGGTAGTTCCTTTTACAGACACCGTAACTCCGGGAATAGGATCTCCCTGCTGATCGGTTACGGTACCCGAAAGAGTTTGGATTTGCTGTTGCTGCGACAAACGCTCCTCCGACAAGATAACAATTACCTTTCCCTGTATCGTATAGGTAAGATTCGTTTCTTCCAAAACTTCATTGAGTGTTTCAGAAACATTTTTCTCTCTAACATCAAGCTCCGCATAATTAAAAAGAGCCACATCATCAGATTTATAAAAAATTGTAAAATCTGACTGTCCTTCAATCGCTTTAAAAACTTCAGCAAGACTTGAATTCTCAACTTTTAAATTTAATTTCTTAGTCTGGGAATAGCTATTAACTGCAGTCAGTTGAAGAGTTCCAAGAATCATGAAAAAGGCTAATAATTTCATAATTTTTACCCATTTTGGAATACGCTTTATGCTTTCGCATCCCATGAAAAAGTGATTTTTTTTCATAACTTTGTTTCGAATTTGAATTAAAAATTAATTTTTTTCGGGGCATGTTGGCGCATGTCCCGTTTTTGTTTAAAAAAATTGCTTTAAATCATAGGCTATCGTTCTTTAAAGATTATTAATTGACGATCTTTAAGAGTATATTCGATTGGTGTGGTGATTTTGATGATATCCAGTACCTGCCATATGGTTTCTTCATTTCTGAAATTACCTGTATATCTGATGTGGTTAAGCTCCTTATCGTCTATGATAATATTGACATCATACCACCTTTCGAGCCTCTGACATAGTTCTTCAAATTTTACATCCGTAAACATAAACAGATTATCTTTCCAGGCCGCTTCTTCAACTAAATCAGCATTAATGATGCGAAGTGTTTCGTTTTCCTTTTTAAAAACAATTTTTTCGCCTGGTTCAATTATGACAGATGTTCCAGGTTCTCTTCCTTTAATATTTTTAATTTCAATAGCCCCCGATAACAACGCAGTTTCAGTTCGATCAAAATCATCATAAGCCATTACATTAAAAGAAGTACCCTTTACAACAACATCAAATTCACTTGTTTGGACTATAAAAGGGGCATCCTTATTTTCAGTAACGTGGAAAAAGGCTTCACCTGAAAGTTGCATGATTCGTTTATCCTTCAACTGATTTGCAGGATACTTCAGTGTTGATTCTGCATTTAACCAGACCGTGGTTCCGTCAGGAAGTGTCAATATGGTTTTCTCTCCGCGGGGAGCATATGCTTCATACCATGCAATTGGCTGTTTGGCCTGGCGCCATTCATTCAAAAAAAGAAGGCCACCGGCTAAAAATACAGCCACCACAACAACCGCTGCGTAGCGGGAAATGACTTGTAACAATCGGCGCCGGCCAATTTTCTTTGAATCCAAATGCTGAGAATAAAATGCTTTCCAAATCTTATTCGATTCAGTTGAATATATGTTTTTCTCTAGAAACTCCTTCTCAAAATCCTTGAAATAAGAATGAGCAAGCGGATTGTTCCGAATCTCTTCAAACAATGATTTCTCCTCAATAGAAGTGGTGAGTCCAAGATAAAACCGACGGGTAATTATTTTTAAATTTTCTTTATTCATTTCTGTACATGTTGTAATAGTAATACAGGAACAGAATAAAAAACCCGCACAGATTTTGGCATTTTTTAAAAAAAAGATACATCTACCTCATTTACTGCTTTTTGAAATGGCCGAAAATTGCGATTAAATTTCAAAATAATACTACTCCAGAATAATATTCTGCACCAGGAAAAGAATCACACATGCAAATAAACATCCACCTAATTTATACATCTATCAGTCAAAAGTAAACCCCTAAACTACTGTATTAAAGAAAATAAGTAACATTTGTTGTAGACTTGAATTAACATTGACAAGATTGCCGGTTTTGTGATAAAGCTCGTAGAATTAATTGACATTATGCCTGGGAATACCGGGTATCGGACTAAAATATTTGGTGCAATTTTGGTAGATGATATGCAGGCAGCAGAAGACTTATCATCTAACCACACACACTTTCGATAGGGAGAACTAACAGAAGTTTAGCAAAATAAAAACATGAAATAAAGAATATGATCTTTCTTTTTTAATTCACATTTCAATAATTTCATAGCCCGGGCTATGTGTTTTTCTACTGTTTTAATATTCAAATTCATTCTATCAGCCACTTCTTTATTTTTCAAATTATCAATCCGGCTGTACAGAAAACTTTTCTTACAATTCTCCGGCAGAGTATCCAATAAACGGTATACTTCCTTCATCATTTCTGATCTTAACTCTTCATACTCATCTTCATCCAGGAAATTAAGCATAAAAAGTCCCTGAGAAGGATCATTTGGATCATTTGCTTTGAGGTATTTATCTATAACCTTATTGTGCTCAAGATAATTAAGATATTTATTGCGTAGTGATTTAAATAATAATGCCGCAAGATTTCCCTGATCGTTGAGAAATGCCCGTTTCTCCCAAAGACCAGCAAAAGTGTCCTGCACAAAATCTTCTGCCTGGCTTGGATCTCCCGTTAAACGACACCCATAAAGTTTCAGTCGCGGGTAATACTGTTTAAATGCAAGTTCAAAAGCCTCAATATCTCCAACTCGTATTCTCCGAATAATGTTTTGTTTTGCAAATGTCGATGCCTGAGGATCTATCATGCTAAACTTAAATATATAAGCAGTTCTGGGAAACACAAATCTAAAAAATTATTTTTAAAAATTAATAAATCCAAAAAAAAAGATAAGCCATCATTAACAAATAAAAAAGTATCATGAAGAATTTAGATCCTGCCATATACTAAGGAAAACAGAACAAATGAAGGAGTACGCGATCATAATCACGTCTTTAAATTGAAAAACGTCTTAATCCAACAACAAATCTGTGATGTAAAGTCATCTTTTTGAAATTGGGTGTCTTTCGTACAAAACAGGAAAAATGAATCACTAAACATCCATTTGCTTAAATGAAGATATTAAACAAAAAAAACCGGGATTCGTAAAAAAACAAATCCCGGTGAAAAAAATTAAAATCAGCAGAGCTTAGTAGCCCGGATTTTGTGAAAGATCTTCATTCACATCAATTGCCGAAGTGGGCAGAGCAAAAACTGTTTTGGTAGCATCGGTGGCAGGTTTTTCCTGCCATGTGCCGGTAAATTCACCAAACCGGATCAAATCCTGGCGGCGGAATCCTTCCCAATAGAGTTCAAAGCCACGTTCATCTAAAATATCATTAAGCGTCAAAGACTCAAGTTCCGGAAGCTCCATTCCCTCAGCACTTCGGTGCGATCTGATAAAATTGATATCCTCAAGGGCCCCGGCCTCATCACCATCCCTGAATTTGGCCT
>JBEPWN010000280.1:0-4396 GCA_041642395.1 Marinilabilia sp.
TTTGCTTTTCAATGGGTTGATAAAGGATCTATGTGGGGAGTTCAGAATACCCACCAGGCCTACTTCGCCCCTGTGGGCAAAGTGACTGGCGTTGGAGACGGTTGGGGAGGCGGTAATGGTGCCTCGTACGATATGCAGCAGTTGTATGAATCAGGCGATGAGCGCCGTAAAGCTACCTTTATGTATAAAGGGGATTTGTACCCTCAATTGCTGCAAGATGAAGGTGGATATCTTTATGACGAAGAAAGCTATGCCGGATCTGCTGTTAAAAAATATGTGATTGGTACGCCCGATGATAATCCTGGATATACGCTTTCTTTTATGTCTACACCATTGAATACTTATATGCTGAGGCTTGCAGAAGTTTATTTGATTGCCGCCGAGGCCATCCTTGGTGATGCAGCCAGTACTAGTGATGCCGACGCTTTAAGGCATATCAATGCCGTTAGAGATCGTGCAGGTCTTTCAACTTATTCATCAATAACATTTGATGATATTTTCCGTGAAAAACGAATTGAGTTGGCCATGGAAGGAAGAACCTGGGGCGAGCTTGTAAGATGGCATTATTTTGAACCAGAAGCTGCCAAAGCATACATCGCAGCGCAGAACCGGGGACACTTTGAATGGACTGATGGTGATAAACAGGTAGTAGACCAGTTTTACACACCTACCGATGATAATTTTTCATTTCCATATCCTGAAACAGATATTGCCAATAATCCATTGTTGACAGAACCAGCTGTTCCTTACGTGTTTGATGAACAGTAGCATGCATTGCTGATTATACTTAGATAGTTGTTTTAATTCATAACTAAAACCTGTAGGGGTAGATTTCCCTTAAGTTGCCAATTGCAAATAAATTTGGCAACACAGGTTTTACCAGATAATAAACAGTTGAAATATGAAAACAAGATCCAAAATATTAATGAGTTATTTAATGACAGTACTGATGCTGTCTAGCGGACTCTTATTTTATTCCTGCGAAAGCGAGGATGAGATAGGAGGAGTTCCGGGCGTAGAAAGAATCCGGCCCGTTGATCCTGAAATGGCTGACGAGTCTCTGGAATCGGTGGGCTTAGGGCAGAATGTTGTGATTGTAGGTTCCAATCTGAAGAGTGTGAAGGAAATCTATGTGAATGGCTATAAAACCTTCTTTTCTCCGACAATGGCAACCAATACTCATCTGATTTTTTCAATTTCGGATGAAACGCCAACTGTTGCCACTGCCCAGGATGTTCCCAATGAAATAAAACTGGTTTCGGATGAGGGAGAGGTAAACTATTCTATTAATATTTTGCCTCCCCCACCAGTGGTTGAAACCATAAGTAATGAGATGGCTAAGGCTGGCCAGACTCTCAAAATTACAGGAAAGTACTTTTTCTTCCTGGAAGAAGTGGTTTTCCCGGGTGGTGTTACCGTAACAGAAATGGAACACAATTCTACCGGAACTGTTATGACAGTTACAGTGCCTGAGGGCATTTCTGAAGCCGGAACCATTCAGGTAGCATCTGAGAGTGGAGCAAGTACGCTTTCGCCAATGTACCGGTTTAATGATCCCACGGGTATTTTCAACGATTTTGATGATCTCAATTTCTTTGCTCCATGGGGCCCTAAACCAGTTCTTGGAAGTGCAGATCCGGCACCGATTGATGGCAACTATGTTCGGGTTACAGGAACTGATGTTCCCTCACCTATGTGGTGGAACAATGATCAGGTCATTCCAATGAGTGGTTTTACCTGGCCGGCAACTTCGGGTGATGCTTCAGAGTATGCCTTGAAATTTGAAATGAATACTCCTACTGCCTGGAACTCGGGATGGTTTGAATGGACCCTTGGATGGACTTATTTCTACCGTCTGAAGCCATGGGATGTCGATCCTGATGAAGAATATTGGGAAATATCCGGTACCCGCACTCCAACTCCCGAGAATGAATGGATTACCGTAGTGGTTCCATTGAATAAATTCAGGTTTAAACCAGATGGTGCACCTGATGGCTCACCTATTGCTACTCTTTCCGAATTGGCAGGGAAAGATATTGTTATGGCATTCCAGAATCCGGGTGAAGAGGATGGAGGCTTGCCCATTCCTGAACTTCACATCTGTATGGATAATTTCAGACTGGTGAAAATCACCGAATAATAAACCCATAGGGTGTTGCTGCTCTTAGGCGCCTCTTAAATACTTTTCTTATTTGCCGTTTTACAGTTTTAAGAAAAGGATTAGAGCAATTTAAAATCAACGCTGGACCGGGGAGTTTATTTAGCTTCCCGGTTTTTTTTTGTGTATCCGAATATTAAACTAACCTCATGATACCGCAGGGAGGTTCTCCCTTGAGATGCCTCTATCTTTATTGAAAATATTATCCGAACGATTGCAAGGTCCTGAAGGATCAATTTATTGGGGAACTGATAAAGACGGGAAAAGGACAGATACACCTTCCATTTAGAAGAAACCTGAAAGTGGTTTGTGGGATTATGCATTCTTTGGAAGCAAAGGTGTTGACAGGACTCTTTTTCTTTTCCAGTTAACTCCTGATAATAACACTGACTTTTTTGCTTACATGGGGAATGAATATGAAAAAGACAATACTTCAGATGACGGAATGAATGTTTTTGGACGAAGTCTGGACACTGACCCGTTGCTGGAGGGTGAAAGCGCTTTCTGTGTTGGCTTTTTTCAAAGAGAAGTTAAAACAAAACAGGATGAGAATGCTCTTTGTGCTCACTTCCACAACATCAAAGAAATTCACTCTGGTTTACAAAATAATTAAAGATTATGAAGAAGATATTGATATTTATCTCGATGGGGCTCTTGATGGGATCTTTTACCTGGGCCCAACCAGCAGTTCCGGAAATTAAACGGGCATTTTTTTCAACAGAAAAGGGCGATGTTCCCGCCCCAGACTGGAGTAATGAGCAAACCAGTTCTGTTGTTTTTGATCAAAAAGCTCAAGCTCAAAAAAGCCCCATCGACTATGTAAATCCTTTTATTGGAACCGGAAAGCATGGGAATTGTGTGCCGGCGGCCAAGGCGCCTTTGGGAATGATTTCCCTGGGGCCCAATACCATGTTTACTCAGGCAGAATATGAAGAATATTACGGACGTCCGGGATATAAATATACTCAAACTGAAATTTATGGGTTTGGCATGACCCATTTTAGTGGGGTTGGTTGTTACGGCATGCAGGACCTTCAGTTTTTACCGGTTCCTGGAGTTTTCGATAAGTCACCGGTCAATAAAAAAGGGGCCTATAAATCAGTTTTTTCTCATGACAGGGAGAAAGCCAGTCCCGGTTATTACGAAGTGGATCTGATAGATTACGACATCAATGTTAAGATGACAGTTGATCAGAGAGCTGGCATTTCATTAATTGACTTTGGAGACAACCCGAAGACGGGACTGGTTTTTCAACCCACCAACAGTGCCAACGGAATCAGCGCTGGTGAGTTGAGCATCGACACGGTTAATAATGAAGTTTCCGGCTGGGTTACCACAGGTGGTTTTTGTTGGCGGGATCCTTCCGACAGACCTTATACGGTTTACTTTGTGGCGCAGTTTGATACGGATATTACCGAATGCGGTGTTTGGAAAGGTGAAGATAAGTTTGAAGGCCGGTCTCAGATAACAGGAGATAACATAGGTGCTTATGTGGCATTTGGAGCAACAGGCCGCAATGCAGTGAAAATGAAAACAGGTCTGTCTTATACCAATGTTGACAATGCAAGGCTAAATCTTGATGGTGAAATTCCACACTGGGACTTTGTTGAAGTGCTTCAAAATACCCGGGAACATTGGGCGGATTACCTCAACCGTATTCAGGTAGAAGGTGGGTCGGTTAAAGACAAAGAAACTTTTTATACTGCTCTGTATCATAATTTCTGGCATGCCAATGTTTTTAGTGATCTTAATGGTACCTACATCGGCTTTGATGACGAGATCCATAAGGTTGAGGAGGGACGAACAAAATATGTCAACTTCTCGCTATGGGATACTTACCGAACATCTGCGCAACTTCAGGCAATGCTTGCACCCGAAATTGCCGAAGATATGATTTGGTCGCTACACCAGGATGCAATTCAGGGGGGAGCTTTTCCCAACTGGAGCATGAATAATGTTGAATATGGCGTGATGTCCGGCTATTCTGCATTTCCCTTTATTGCAAATATGCATGCTTTCGGGGCAAAGATTCCGGATATAGAAGCTGTAAAAGATATGATGCTAAAGGTTTCCAAAGAGCATATCAAATGTAAAGGTTATCATGGCTTTATGAATGTTGATGAATATATGAAGCTGGGGTATGTTCCTTTGGATAAGGAGTCGTATGGCGCTTCCGTTACGCTCGAATATGGTATTGATGATTATTCCATTGCCAGTATTTGTCAAGCTGCAGGGGAT
>JBEPWN010000281.1:0-4389 GCA_041642395.1 Marinilabilia sp.
CTGGTTGTTTACATTCCGGATGAGCAATGATCTCGGCATCTGGATATTGCTTTTTAAGATCAACTATTTTCTCTACTGAAAATTTCTCATGGACATGACATGCACCGTCCCAAATGATCATCTCCCGTCCCGAAATACTCTGTAAATAATTACCCAGATTCCTATCGGGACCAAAGATAATTTTTTGATCACGTGGAATACTATTTATAATTTTAACCGCATTGGTAGAGGTAACTACTATATCAGACAAGGCTTTAACATCGGCAGAAGTATTAACATAAGTAACAACAGTATGACCAGGATGTTTTTTTATAAATGCTTCAAATTCATCTGCAGGACAACTGTCTGCAAGTGAACAGCCGGCATTAAAATCAGGAATAAGTACTTTTTTATCAGGAGATAATATTTTTGCCGTTTCGCCCATGAACAAAACACCTGAAATAAGAATAATATCAGCATCAGTCTTAGAGGCTTTCCACGCCAGTGCAAGACTATCGCCTACAAAATCAGCTATATCCTGAATTTCAGCTTCTTGATAATAATGCGCCATCAACAGGGCATTTTTCTCTTTCTTAATTTTATTAATAGCTTCGATCAAATTCAGTTCTGCAGGAATCGTTTCGTCAACGAATCCTTTTTTCAACCACTCATTATTCATATTATAATAGATTTATAAAATATATGGTAATGTTATAACCCGGTTAACATTGTTCATAAATAAACAGGTGTTTTATTGTTTAGATTGATATGAACATTGTCCAGTAACTTTTTCAACGGGTTATAAAATGTATTAAAAAATTAATAATCAATAGTTAGGGATATGTTTTCAACAGTTGTTAATATGATACAAATTTAAAAATTAATTATTGTACCGGCTTCAATATGATCTTTAAAACTGTGAAAAAATAAATCATAAAACAGGGTCAAATAATTTTGTCGTTTGAATACATGATTGCCTTAGGTAATTTATGAATAAAAATCAAGGTTAATTTTTTAAAAGTAATTAGAAAAAAACAGCTACTTTTCAACAAGTTATCAAATTCACATCAACCCCAGGAATTTATTATCTTTGAAACAAAAAAATATGCTATTCAAGAAAATAGGTATAGGCAGCGACCACGCGGGGTTCAGTCTTAAAACGTTTATTAAGGGTGAATTGTTGAAAAGTGGACTGGAAGTAATCGATTTTGGTACTCAGACTGATGATAGTACTGATTATCCCGATTATGCTCATCCCCTTGCGGAGGCAGTAGAGAATGGTGAATGTGAAACAGGCATAGCCATTTGCGGAAGCGGCAATGGCATCAACATGACTGTTAATAAACATCAGGGCATTCGCTCGGCGGTATGTTGGAGTACAGAAATTGCTTATCTGGCCCGTCTTCACAATGATGCGAATATTTGTGCTTTGCCCGGACGATTTCTTAAGCAAAAAGAAGCTATACAAATAGTGAATGCTTTTTTTACTACTGAATTTGAAGGCGGACGACACAAACGACGGATTGATAAAATACCATTTAAGAAATAGTTACATGGCCGGAAGCAATGAAAAAAAATTTTTAAAAGACGCAAATAGAGTGGCTTTTGATTACAAGCACAGGGCTACCATCAGGTTTAACATTTCGAAATATGATGTTGCCGTGGAGAAAGGACATAAGCGTTACCGCGATATGGATCTGGCACGCAACAAAGCTGCTATTTTGAAGCGAAATGTTCTTAAAAACTTACCCGGTTACCTTGAAGAGTTTGAAAAAAATGCCATTGCCAATGGTTGCGAAGTAGAATGGGCAACAGATAGCAATGAGGCAATAGATATTATAAGTGGTATAGTGAAGGATACAGGGGCTGACATGCTGGTGAAGAGTAAATCCATGACTACTGAAGAAGTGGATATAAATCACCAAATGGAACAAATGGGGGTGGAGTCAATTGAAACAGATTTGGGTGAATTTATAGTGCAGGTGGCCGGTGAAAAGCCTTACCATATTGTTACACCAGCCATGCACAAGTCGAAAAAGGATATTGCAGCTCTTTTTCATGAAAAATTTAATATTTCTAAATCTTCTACCCCGGAAGAAATGACGGTGTTTGTTCGAAACAAACTTAGAGAGGCATTTAAAACAGCCAAAGTAGGAATTACGGGGGCCAATTTTTTACTAGCCAGGGAAGGGGGTATTGCAATTACTGAAAATGAAGGCAACGGGATGCTTTCATTTTCATTTCCGAAAGTGCATATTGTTTTGGCGGGCATAGAAAAAGTATTGCCTTCGTATCATGATCTTGATTTAATGTGGCCATTATTATCGGCGCATGGAACAGGTCAGAAAATGACTGTTTATAATTCTGTTGTTTTTGGGCCAAGAGGTGCTGATGAACAAGATGGGCCGGAGCGCATGGTGGTTATATTGCTCGATAACGGGCGCAGTGATTTATACAATACTCCTGAGCAATCAGAAGCATTGTCCTGTATTCGATGTGGTGCATGTCTGAATGCATGCCCCATATATAAAAATGTAGGGGGCTACACTTATAATTCGGTTTATAGTGGTCCTATTGGATCAGTGATCACTCCACATCTGAAGGGACTCAAGGAATATCAGCATTTAAGTTTTGCGAGTTCACTTTGCGGAAGGTGCGAAGAGGTATGCCCTGTAAAAATACCTTTGGCTTCTTTGTTGTTGAAAAACCGGCGCGATGTTGTTGAAAAAGGTTTTCGACCTGTTTATGAACCAGTGGCAATGAAGGTTATGGAAAAAGGGTTGGATTCCAGATTGTTGATGGACCTGGGAGGGGGCAGGATGAAAAATTTCATGAGTAGTTTTTCAGGAATTGATAAAATGGTTGGCGATAAACGTACATTTCCGCATTTTTCACCAACATCATTCAGTAAGCAGTGGAAAAAGAAAAACAAATAATAACTATAAACTATGTTATCAACCACTTGTAAATATGCTGTCAGGGCCATTATTTATATTGGACTCAAGGGCAGCAAGGAAAGCAGGGTCAATGCACGTATTATTGCTTCTGAATTAGGTATTCCTATGCAATTCCTGAGTAAGATACTCCAGGTTTTTGTGCGAAGAGAAATTTTAAAAAGTTTTAAAGGACCCACAGGAGGTTTTTATCTGGCTAAGGATCCCAATGAAATTACTTTGTTGGAGATCGTAGAAATTATTGATGGACCCGGAGTTTTTGAAACTTGTCTGATCGGTACAAGAGCTTGTCAGAGTTCGAAGGCGGGAAAAGAGCGGTGCCCTGTTCACGACCGGTATACAGCTGTACGTAAGGAGGTAACAGATTATTTCAGCAGTGAAACCATTGGAGGAATCATTGAGAGAATGGGTCAGGATGAAGATATACTGTTGAAATTATAATACCGGGTAAAAACATAAAATGCGATGTAGGCCATAATAACACCAGCTGTATTTGAGAAAAAGTCAAGAATATCTTTTTCGCGGCCTGCGAATATGGGTTGTACGATTTCAATTATAGCGCCGATTAAAACAATCCATATAACAAAAAACCATCGGGTTTGTTTTGTTTTCATCTTTGGTTTTAAAAGGCCGGTGCGTTCCATCAAATATATAAGGGTGAGAAATCCGTACATACCAAAATGGATTAGTTTATCGGCTCCTTTAAAATCTAAAAACCGGGGAGTGTTAATATTATTGCTCCCTGATAGGCTTAAAAAAACAATAATTACCATGGTAAGTATTGTAAATTTGTAGTTTACAATACTTTCATATATTTTCCGCATGTTGATAAAATTGTTGATAACTGGTTGATAACTGGTTAATAACTGTTGATAACATCCTGTTTTAAAATGTTTCACGTGGAACACTTTCCAGGATTAGCGTGGCTTCTCAACGATTTGGGTTGTTTATTTCTCATTGAAAAGCGCACATAAATTTTCGTATGCTGCAATAATTGTTCCGATAATATGGCTGGTATTTATATACACGTTCCTTTTTGTTTTTCACGTTGTCATTATTGCGACTTTTTTAAAAGTACAAAACTTCAGTTTAAGGAGCAATACCTGGAAAAACTCATAGAAGAGCTGGCAGATCGACGCGGCTTTTTCAAGGAAGGAAATGATCTGATCCAATCCATTTATTTTGGTGGGGGTACGCCAAGTTTAATTTCTGTGCATTGGTTAGAAAAGATCCTTCAATATATATTTGCTAATTATAAAGTGGATGCTGATCCTGAAATTAGCATCGAAGTAAATCCTGATGATCTTTCTCCGGATTATCTGAGAGGATTAAAGAATTCTGGAATTAACCGGCTCAGTATAGGTATTCAGAGTTTTTTTGATGATGATCTTAAAAAAATGGGGCGTCGTCACGATGCCATACAAAGCAGGCAGGTTTTGCCATGGGCTTTTAACGC
>JBEPWN010000282.1:0-4375 GCA_041642395.1 Marinilabilia sp.
GTGCAGTGTCATTTCATTTTATAATCGACATGAAACATGAAACGAGACCAGCTATAATAAAGTAAATTTACAGCAAAAACAGACGAATGGAAACCCCTAATTCAATGAAAGATTACAAAAAAGAAATCTTTGTGATAAGGTACTATTACAGATGGATAAATGCCGGACTTTAGAGGATGAAAAGACACTGAATATGTGGCGAGTTGAGAGAGGAGGGCGCTTTAATTCTGATTCTCGCAACCATTAGGTAAAACAGGGATAAGAGCGCCTACGAAGGAGCAGTAATCCTGATCTCTCGCCTAGGATTAACAAGTTTTTGTTGGCAAAATGAAGACCATCGTTCTTTCTGGCAGATCCGCGTTGCTCTGATTTTCTGGTTTAAGAGATTAGTCCCATCTTCTGCATCAGAAAAGTAGCATTGAGTTTCTGGCTGACCCCCGGTTTCAGTTTGTAGTCAAAAATAAGTTGATCTTTTTCCAATTCAACTTCAAAGCAATAGTTGGTAACAGTCTCCGGGTATTCTTGTTCCATATCGCCAATGCCCAGGTCGTGTGTGGCAATAGCTACCAAGGCTTTCATGCTGATTAGTTTTTTGAGCAATCCCACTGATCCGTTGTGCTTGTCGAGGCTGTTGGTGCCTCGTAGTATCTCATCGATTATAACCAGTGTGTTTGGGTGTTGATTTACATGTTCCACGATGCTTTTTAGTCTTTGTAATTCGGCATAAAAGTACGATTCATGTTTGGCCAGCGAGTCGTGGATGTTAATGCTGGATTTGATATAGCAGGGTTTAAACCTGAATTGTTTAGCGCATACGGGCGCCCCGTTCATTCCCAGGATCAGGTTTACCGCCAGGGTTCTTAAAAAGGTGCTTTTTCCTGCCATATTGGCTCCGGTAATTACCAATAATTTGGGTTGACCTGCAAATGTAATATCATTGCCTACACATTCCTTGTCAGGCAATAATGGATGTTTTAATTCTTCGGCATCATAAGCGAAATCGCCGTTTTGGAGCTTTGGGAATGTTGTTGTTCCCTGGTTGTTAAAGGCGAAAACAGCATACCCTGTCATCGAATCCAATTGGGCAATAACTTCGAACCAGCCGGCGACATCCTCTTTATGAGAAGATTTCCACTTTTCGAGGGCAACCAGCATGTGATAGTCGAACAGGAACAGGATATTAAACAGTGAGGCGGCTATGAGGTTAAGACGATAGTCGAATCTTTCAAGTAATGTAAAAAGTTTTTTTAATACGCGGCTCGCAGGTTGTTTTTTTGCCGAGAGCCTCTGTTGTAGCGAAAGTAAAACTTCAGAATGAAACTGTTGATTTTCTATCAGTTTTATCAGATTTGTATGTTTTTTTAGTGTGTTGGCACTATGTCCCAGTAAATTGTGTGCTTTTTGTGTCATTTTGTTTTTGCCGGAAATAAGGATAAAGGGAATTATGATGGGGACAAACAGAAAATCCGGACTAATAAATCCCAACAGAGTGGCTGCAATCCATCCGGCCATTAGAAAAGGCCAGATTCTTCCTGTCCATTTCAGCGTTGAGGTGTTGATGGAAGGACTATTCAGCCATTCCTTAAGTTTCCTGATTTCGTCTAACTCAATGTTAGCAAGCAGCCCCCGGGTGCGGAACTCTTCTATAAAACCGGGATTTTTTGAAAGTTCTTCAATGCTTTCCTGTTTCTTTTTTATGATGTCGGTATTCTGATTCTCATGCACCAGGTCGTGTCCCAACATCGCTCGTCCCTGACTTGTTACACAACGATTTAGATATTGAAAAAGAGAGCCGTGGCCAAACAGATCCAAATCGCCTGACAGTTCAGGAGCCATTTTTGCCAGGTCGCTTCCATCATCAAATTCACTGAATTGATGATTGAGGTATTTCAGTTCGTCTTCATTGATTTTCCGACGTGCTTTAAGAATTTTTTGTTTCCTGGTAAGGCGTTGATCCCAAATTACTGCGAGAAAAAACAAAACCAGAAAGAAAAACGATAGCCATAGGAATGAGTAATCAAGACTTGATTTGATGAACCACAATGCCGAGATAATCAAACCCATAAAAGTAAGCAGGCGGGCAGGTGCAGTAAAACTGAAATCCCGGGCAAGCTTTGAGAGTTGCCGGCTGTAATCTTCTAAATGTTGTGAATAATATTCGAAAGGGATACTCGGGCTTTTGCTCATGGTGTTTGTTTTTTTTTGGAAGTGCAATTTAGCAATAGTTCGTTAAAAAAAGCCTAAATGCAGAGTCCTGTCTGCCATGTGATAAATATGAATTTTCTTGTGGAAGCATCTAATTCCGAAAAGATCGGGACTAACGATCTATTGAAAACAGTAATGTTTTTCCAAAGAATATAAAAAGACCTGCTTGTCCTTTTATACAAAATACTTATATTTGCATCATCAATCATAAAAACTAAACGTTATGAATATAGATGCAAATACCACCGTGGGGGCTATTGTAAAGGAAAGTTACAAAACGGCGCCATTACTTGAAAGCCATAAAATCGATTTCTGTTGTGGCGGAAATATTTCGTTGGATGAGGCCTGTGCAAAAGCATCGGTAGATGTAATAGAACTGATTTCCCGGCTCGAGGAAGTGATGCAGGAGGAAGATTTTGATGCCCGTTTCATTCAAAGTCTTGAACTTGACCAATTGGCCGATTATATTGAAAAACGACACCATTCCTATGTCAAAGAAAAAATCCCTTTTCTGAAAGCCAAATTGGAAAAGCTTTGTGATGTTCACGGTCAAAACCATCCCGAATTGCATGAAGTTCTTTCCATGTATGAAGAAAGTGCCGGGAATCTGAGTATGCATATGATGAAGGAAGAGTTGGTATTATTTCCTCAGGTACGTAAACTGGTGAGAGCCCGTAAAGGGGAAGATGTTGATTTAAGTAAATTAGAAGGTGTGGATTCTCCCATCAAAGTAATGTTGGCCGAACACGATGCTGAAGGAGACCGTTTCAAAACCATTTCGGAAATTACCAATACCTATCAAACCCCTGATGACGGGTGCAATACTTATAAAATTACCATGCTGACGCTTCAGGAATTTGAAGCCGATCTGCACCGGCACATTCACCTGGAAAATAACATCCTCTTTCCCGGCGCCATCAGGTTGGAAGAAGAGTTGGGTGCATAACAATAGGGGCGAAGAGCAAAGGGCATAGGGCACAGGGCAAGGAGTTGAGGGCACACTGTACAGGGCATGGAGCCTGGAGCAAAGAGCTGCAGGAGTGTGGTTTTCGGGATCGTCTCTTGCTTTTTGCTCTCTGACTAAATTCAAACCAAATGTTGTACCTTTGCAATTTTAAGCACTCATGATAACGTTTTTTAATTGCATGTAGCAAGTTATTTATGTGTGTCAAGAAATAATTTTAACTCTCTGAGAATAAAAACTCTGCGTCATAGCGCCTCTGCGTTAAAACTTTTTTCAACAAATTATTATAGTTAAATGCTCTCAAAAAGCTCCGAATATGCCATCAGGGCAATGGTGTCCATCCAATTGCAAAACTGGGAATCTAAACGTCCCGGAGTGAGCGATGTGGCTAATCACATAGAGGCCCCGATAGCATTTACTGCGAAGATTTTGCAGGTATTGACAAAAGCCGGATTGCTGCATTCTGCCAAAGGCCGTGGGGGAGGGTTTTTCTTTTCGGATGATGATGAAAATGAAAAAGTAACCCTCTTTCAAATTGTTAAAGTGATCGAAGGGGAAGGTGTTTTTCATCGGTGTGGATTCGGAATGAAAAACTGTAGTGACGAGAATCCCTGTCCGTTGCATCATCAGTATAAAGAGGTGAGGGATGGATTTGGCAACATTGTTAAGAATGCCACAGTTGGTTCTTTGGCAGAAAAAATTCGCGATGGTGAGGCTGCGATGAACAGTATCACCTGACGATGTAATTCGTCAAACCCGAATGTCGCTTTGGAATTTGTCCCTTGAAATCCATACTGGGCGGTTCTTTCAAACCATTACGGGTGGGTGATTTTTACATTCTTATCGTTCCGCTTGCCGGACTTGCCGGTATTGTGGTTGTACTCAGCGGATATCTTTTTTGGCGGAAAAGGCATCGAAAGAATCAGATTTGAATCGCCCCAAAGTATCAACTTCCATTGGAACAACAAAAGGGATTACATACAGGAGTTATTGAACAGTCAAATAAATACTCGGTGTTTTATCCGTGGATGATTTCCAATCTGCCTTAAAGCCCTGCTTAAAAGCCATTTGTCCAGTTGTTTGGGGGGCTAAGGCAGAAGTGCATCCCATCAAGACTGTGCATATTAGTCCACAAATTATTATCCCGAGATGTTTGTTCAGAATTCTCATTACATTTGATTAGGTTTCATTATCTGTTCTTAAATA
>JBEPWN010000283.1:0-408 GCA_041642395.1 Marinilabilia sp.
ATTGTCCATGTTTTACCTGAGCTGAGCGGGGTCGCTCTGCTTGTCCGCTTGCTTTCAATAATTAGGAGTTGAATTTTAGGAATGCTGTATATCCCCCGCCTTTTGCAAGGCAGAGGGATACAGCATTGGGATTAAAACAAAACCGGATAAAAAAACTGGGTCATTCTAATAAATCGGAACAGATTTATTTCAATAGTCTGTTAAGGTTTTACAATAACCTATGAGCCAGTTGTTTGTAGCTTGAAGGATTTTGCATGTTAAAATGCATTTTTTTAATATTCAACGATTTATCTAACATCTATCATCTATTATTGTCCGGAGAAACTTATTTCTTGAAAAGAGATTGCTTCACTACGTTCGCAATGACGAGACATTGCAGGATTTTGAAGGTTGGAGTGGGTTGATTTT
>JBEPWN010000283.1:418-4366 GCA_041642395.1 Marinilabilia sp.
CCCCCCCACTCCAACCCGCTTAAATTAAAAACAGTGTCATTGCGAGCAAAGCGAAGCAATCTCAATCTTTTAACCGGACATCAATGATCTATCATCTAATATCTAAAAATCTAACAGTCTATATTGTTATTTTAATTCAATAATAATTGCCGATTTGGCATCTATTTCAAAGTTTTCGAGAGATGAAAGTTTCTCACCGGTAAGAATATTTTTTCCTGAGCTGTATTTTGAAAGAATTTCATTGAATCGATCTCCTGATACTGAGCGTGAATCCTCTTCTGCATTATTTAGCATAACCATTACAGCTTCATTGTCGAGGTACCTGAAGTAGACATATACATCGTTTTCAGGGACAAAATGAAGCGTTTCTCCATGGTGAATGGCTTCACTGTTTTTGCGATATTTGAGTATTGTTGACAGGAAATCAAATATTTCGTTTTGCTCGTCTGTTCGTCCTTCGCGGGTGAATGCATTGATTTCATCGCCGGGCCATCCGCCGGGGAAATCATGACGGATGTTGGCATGGCCATCATATCCATTACCATCCATAAGCAGTTCACTGCCATAATACCATTGGGGAACTCCCCGGATGGTAGAAACATAGGCAGTCATCATTTTCATTTTGCGAAGGTCATTTTCAAGAAGATGATAGATGCGCCCCACATCATGATTTTCAGAAAATACAACCAGGTTGTGTGGATTGGGGTACATATGGTCATTGGCCAGGGCATCGTAAAGACGCATCATGCCGTCGCTCCATCCACCACCTTTTTCGTTGAAGGCCTTATGCATCGCATCCATCAAAGGAAAATCCATCAGCGATTTCAGATGTGAATTGTATCCATCGCTGTTGGGAAAATCTTTCTGCCAGTAGCAGAGTTTTGCCACATCACCGATCCATGCTTCACCCACAATGTTGAAGTTGGGATATTCACGGTTGACGCGCTTGTTCCATTCTGCCATGCCATGTTTGTCTGGATAGGGATAGGTGTCCTGACGAATGCCCTGAAGCCCGGCGTATTCAATCCACCAGATGCTGTTTTGAATTAAATAGTTGAGGAGCAGTTCGTTTTCCAGATTCAGATCCGGCATGGCTTCGTCAAACCAGCCTTCGGTGGCGAGTTTTAGATCAGCTTTTGAGGCATGTGGGTCAGAAACAGTGGAAAGACGATAATTTGAACGAACAAAGTCATCATAATTGATCCAGTCCTGAGTGGGTAAATCTTTCATCCACCAATGCTTGCTTCCGCAGTGATTAAATATAAGATCTTTGATGATTTTAATGCCTTTTTCGTTGGCCATTTCCACCATCTTTTTGTAATCTTCGTTTGTGCCAAAGCGAGGATCAATCTTGTAATAGTCAGTGGTGGCATAACCATGGTAAGAGGATTCGGGTTGATCATTTTCCAGTACCGGATTAATCCAGATGGCTGTGAACCCCATTTCTTTAATAAAATCGAGATGATCCATGATGCCCTGAATGTCTCCTCCATGACGTCCGTATGGTTCCTGGCGATCTGACTTTTCGCGCATGCCTTTAATGTCGTCGTTGGACGGATCGCCATTGGCAAACCGATCGGGCATAAGCAAATACATGGCATCGGTCGTATTGAAACCTTCGCGGTTGGCCGATCCCTCTTTACGTTCATCAAGACTAAAACGCATGGTGTTTTTTATTTCGCCTTCGTCTTTAAATAATATATCAATATCACCCGGTTCGGCGTTTTCTCCAATGAACAGGTCGATAAACAGATAATTGGTATTTTCAACGGCTGTTATGCGTTGGATGGAAACTCCCGGATGTTCCAGTTCGGGTCTTAGTAATCCAATGTTTTCTCCATACGCCATTAACTGGACGACCGGATTTTCAAAGCCTATCCACCAGGAAGATGGTTCCAATCGGTCTTTTTTGGTTTCTGTTGTTGCAGAGATACTTATACTGCATCCTACAAAAATGGCGAGCAAAAATCCGGTGATTATGCTATTTCGTTGCATGATATTTTAGTATTTAATGGTTTTGATACTGATTTGCCGGGTTTGATTTTAATTTCATTTCCATAAAGAAAGAGCGTTACGGTTTCGCTGGCCAATGAAATGATCTCCACCTGCTTTTTCCCGATACGTACTTCCAGATCGTTTTCATGAAAGCGAATCCGGAATGCATATTCGGTCCATTGCTTTGGAATGATCGGATTGAGCCTCAGTTTTCCGTCGTTGTAAACACGTTTTCCGCCAAATCCTTCTACAATAGACATCCAGGTTCCTGCCATGCTGGTAATATGCAATCCTTCATGTACCTCGTCGTTGTAGTCGTCAATATCAAGACGGCTGGTACGAAGATACATCTCATAAGCCTTATCCAAATGGCCCAGACGCGATGCCAGAATGTTATGAACGCATGGTGAAAGAGAAGATTCATGAACAGTTCGTGGCTCATAAAACATGAAATGACGATCAATGGTTTCTGTATCAAACTCTTCTTCAAAAAGATATATTCCCTGGAGTGTATCAGCTTGTTTTATAAAGCATGAGCGTAATATTCGATCCCATGACCAGTGTTGATTCAATGGACGTATGGACGGACTCAGTTCATCGGATGTAATCTGCTCTTTGTCCATGAAGGCATCTTGTTGCATAAAAATCTGCTCCTCTTCGTTATAGGGAAGATGCAGGTTTGCTGCCACGGATTTCCACAAACCCGATTCTATGGCGGCATCCAGATTGGTGTGGGCTACTATTTCATTGTAGCGTTCCGGGTTATTTGTGCGTACTGTTTTTAAAGCTTCGCGGGCGTAGTTGAGGCACCATTTGGCAATTTTGTTGGTGTACCAGTTGTTGTTAATATTGTTTTCGTATTCATTGGGTCCGGTAACTCCCAGGATCACAAATTTCTTTTTTTCATGGGAAAAGGTGGCGCGCTGACTCCAGAATCGTGCGATGGCGATGAGAACTTCCAGTCCGTATTCCTCCAGATATTTGACATCCTTTGTGTGACGGATATAATTGTGAATGGCAAAAGCGATTGCCCCGTTTCTGTGAATTTCTTCAAATGTAATTTCCCATTCATTGTGGCATTCTTCGCCATTCATGGTAACCATAGGATAGAGCGCTGCGCCGTTTTTAAAACCCAGTTTTTGGGCATTTTCAATGGCTTTTTGCAAATGCTTGTAGCGGTAGATGAGAAGATTTCGAACCACGTTTTTTGGTGCGGTCATCAGGAAAAACGGTATGCAATAGGCTTCTGTATCCCAGTAGGTGCTTCCACCGTATTTCTCTCCGGTAAAACCTTTCGGGCCTATATTCAAACGTTCATCTTCACCGGTATAAGTCTGGTTAAGATGAAAAATATTGAACCGGATGCCTTGCTGGGCGGCGATATCGCCTTTAATAATAATGTCACTGTGTTCCCAGATGTTGTTCCAATGGGTTTTGTGAGCTTTCAGCATCTCATCAAATCCTGTAGCTGAAGCACCTTTGGACTGCTTCTTAGCCTCGGTCATTAACTTGTGATGTGGGTGATTCATGGAACTGCAAACACCCACATATTTGGTGAGAATCACGCGTTGGTTTTTTTTTGCATCAACGGTGATGTGGCTTCCTGTAAATTTTTCGTCTTTAACCGGCTGGATGTCAATGATCTCCCCTCCGGAAATCTCCGAATTCATGGCATAGGCCACTTTGAAATCAAGTTTTTTGGTTTCAGACAGAAGAGCACCTTCAAAAGCGGAAGCTTCAGTTTCCCGGATGTTCCAGAATTGCTCATCGTAATTGGCATCTTCATTTTTGACATCCCCGTCGATGTAGGGTGTAAAAATGATTTTGCTATCGTTATCTTCAGGTAGAATAGAGTAACGTACAATCCCTGTTTCGGGCCGGGTCATGCTGAGGAACCGTTCGGCGACTACTGTGACTCGGCCTCCATCGTTCAGTGTTGCTGTAAAACTGCGA
>JBEPWN010000284.1:0-4335 GCA_041642395.1 Marinilabilia sp.
CAACAAGCAAATCAACAATAAAATCTTTTTTTACCATTTGGTTTTTATAGATCAATGGCACACGAACTTGTTCTTCAACCAATAATCCTCTATTTCACAGCTCTTGAGTAAGACAAGCACCATAAACGGATTCAAGTAATCCTGGCCCAAGTTCTTTATGAACCTCTATTGCCCCGCCAATAATCTGCGAGGATATGCTATTTAAAACCTCTTTTGTCATTTCTCTTAAAAACTCTGCGCCACTGCGTCTTTGCGTTTAATTTTCACTGAATATTCAACATTTTATTAAACCCTTGCAATGTCTCCAGCAAGTTAGAACGAACATTAATGAAATGCTCAATTCCCTGAGATTTCAGATCATCCATGCATGCAGGCGATCCTGCCACAACGAATATGGCCTCCTGATTCAATGCTTTAAACGCAGCGGGGGCAGCAGTGGTGTATTCATCGTCCGACGAACAGAGTACAACCACATCAGCACCTGCTTTTTTCGCAGCTTCTACACCAGCTTCAACTGTATCGAAACCAAGATTGTCGATAATCTCGTAACCGGCACATCCGAAGAAATTTCCCGCAAATTGAGAGCGGGCCAGGCGCATGGCCAGATTTCCATAGGTGAGCATAAAAACTTTGGGACGTTTGCCTGTCTTTTCAGTTGCCAGACGCAACGCTTCAAATTCTTCGGCTCCACGATAAAGCAGAATGGGCTCTACTGTATTGCCTTCTTCAGGAGCGGTGAAAACCTTATCTTCACTGATAGACTGAGAAACAGACTCCAGATTGTTGGGATATGTATTGGTTCCAAGCAAAGTGTCTTTGCGTCGTGCCAGATCTTTGATCCTTGTGTTGGACGCTTCTTTCACTTTGGACTGAATAAACCCTTCTTTCAGAGCTGCAATGTAACCACCTTTTTCCTCCACTTCCACAAAAAGCTTCCAGGCTTCTTCTGCAATGCTGTCGGTAAGATTTTCTATGTAATAACTTCCGGCTGAAGGATCAACGATCTTGCTGAAATATGACTCTTCTTTGAGCAGCAACTGTTGATTACGCGCAATGCGTTCACTGAAAACATTGGGCTGTCGGAAGATTTTATCGAAAGGCACGACTGTGAGTGAATCAGTACCTCCCAGAGTCGCACTCATAGCCTCGGTCTGGGTACGCAGCATATTTACGTAAGGATCGTAAATAGTTTTGTTCCATTCAGAGGTTTCGGAATGAGTATGCATTTTGATCACCTCCTCATTTGAAGGCTTGTAAGCTTCAACGATTTTGGCCCACAAAATACGTCCGGCACGCAATTTGGCAATTTCCATAAAGTAATTACCCCCAACACCAAAGTTAAAACGGATGCTGTTGGCTGCCTCATCTGCACTTTTGCTCCGACTGGTAAGCTGTGCCATATATTCATTACCCATGGACAGTCCAAAGCCAAGCTCCTGAACAATTGTAGCGCCGGCGTTATTGAAATGTTTGGCATTGACGGTGATGGTCTGAAATCCAGGCAACGCTTTTCCTTCATCCACAATTTCAGCTGCTGTATCGAGCAATTCATCCACCGTCACACATGTACTGCCTGAGATGGTTAATTTACCCAACGGATCGAAATCCACGGAACCTTTGGCGTTTTTGTTGCTCTTCAACTCTTCTGAAACCAGTTTGAGAAGTTCTTTGTTGCCATGAGGAGCAATGAAATTCAGTTCAACCTCATCAGAAATAATATCCTTAAGAAGTTTCGCAATATTCTCTTTGGTGATCAGTTTTTCATTTTCAATAAAAAACCCCAAGGAATTTATGCCTTTCGCAAGTACTTCGCGGGCTTTATTATTGGCCTCGGAAATATCGGTCACTACGATATCCTGACGAACCCACCACTGATTATGAGTTTTGGTTCCACGCACATAGGGGAATTCACCCGGAAGACTGTCGAGATACTTCAGTTTTTCCAAATCCTCTTCTCTGTAAAAAGGACGAACACTAAAACCTTCATTGGTTTTCCAAACGAGCTTTTTGTCGAAATCTGCTCCTTTGAGATCCGCTGTTACTTTGTCCATCCACTCCCGGGTCGAAACAGGGGGAAATTCGCTGAACAACGGTTGATTTGATTTATCTGCCATAATGTAACTGTTTAATTGTACGAGTTTACAGCCCGCAAAATTAATCTTTTTATTCCAGAATGGGAACAATATCAGGGAGCTTAATGGATGTTATTGAACAGAAGAGAAAAGATTTGCTCTTTCTATTCCAACAAAAAAGCCTTAAATTATATAATAAGTATAAGTGGTAATTTTTACAATACTAAAATTTTCAAAAAAAGTCAGTTATGAAAAAGACCATTTCTATTTTAACTGTTCTAATGCTATTAGCCATAGTAGCCTGTAATGCACCCGGCAAAAAAGAGAGCAGCAAGGAAGAAACTCAGAAAACCGGGGTTGAAGATCTCCATACAGCTGAAAGCCAAAAAAAAACAGAATCAGAGACAAAAACAATTAAAGCCCGGTTTATGCAAGTAATTGCATCTGCCGATGGCCCAATCTATGTTTTTAAAGATGAGGACGGAAAAAATTATGAATTATATGCTGATGATAAATCCACCGGACTGGCTTTTACACATGGCCTCAGACAAGGTGAACCCCCTGTAGGATTTGAAAACAAAAGATTTGAGGTGACTTACAAAATGACTGAAAAAGAAACCAGCACCATTATCGCAGGTGAAGACACTACAAAAAAAGTTCCTGTCATAGTAGAAATTGAGGAAATTCAGAATAATGAGTAAGCAAATATCCGGTCCTCCCCGGCTGAAGAGGCACTTCCGACGGAGTCGATAAAATGCTTAACGAAAGACATATTATATCAGGCATTTATATTTTGTAAGCTACAAAAATTCTACTTCTATCTTCTCAAATCTAGGGGAATATTTAACAATAGCAAAAAACTATACTAAAGTACTATTGATCGGCTTTGATTTACTGCGTAAAATTGCATACTCATATTCAAGGGCCTTAACAGACAGAAAAAGGGATTTAATAAAACATGAAAAAGCCTTTTGCAGGAATGGACAATGAAGGAAGATTCGTTTGGGGCAAAAAAATTGGGAATCAATTCCTTCCCATGCCCTTGACTGCAAGAATGGTTGCCAAAGCCTCGTATATCAGAAACGAAAAATGCCGCTCGGCTGAAAATAATTTTTCAAGGCAATAAAGCTATGGTGTCAAAACCCATGCTTTTATCGCACAATGATCCGACAAAGGCATGGTTTCATACCCGCCCGATTCAATAGATTGATAAGTAGTTGATGATTCCCGGCCAAAAGCAATATTACTGAAGAGATAATCCACTTTGCGGTTCCAGAAACCGTTTTTATCAGTTGTATGAGTGAAATAAGGCGTATTATCGGCCTGATATTTTTCTAATGGTATCGCAGAATTAAATCTATTGTACAAGAGCTTCATCCATGTGGTTTCTTCGGAAAAATCATCTGCTTCAAAATCTCCTTCGCAGGCAGAATCGGGAAAATCCCCGGTCTTTTTAGTTCCTGGTGGCAAAGTATTAAAATCTCCACCAATAATGAAAGGTTCCTTATGTGAATCAATCGAATCCAGATAATCATAAACAATATTGAGCTGCTTTCTTTTGGTCCCGTCTTTGGCATAGGCTGAAAGGTGGGTATTCAAAAGATGCAATGGCTTTTCGTTGATGTGTGCACGAACATGCAAAAGATTCCTGCGCAAATAAAAATACCTGACCACAAAGTTTTGTTCATCTATAAGAGGCAACCCTATTCTTTTGGCACCAGACAAAGGCACAACTGAAAAAACCGCATTCCCGGAATCCATCCTTCCCAGTCCCTCGGAAGGAATAAAAGACGCACGCCAATGCGGAGCATAAACAGCATATTGAAAATGAGTGTTTTCAAGCAACCAGTCAACCTGATCAACAAAAGCACTTCGCTTGCTGTCCACATCTATTTCCTGAACGAATAAGATATGAGGACTGGTCTGATTGATAAATGAGGCAATATCCTCAAGATGGGTTATGACTTCGGTTGAATCCATAATAACCCTGTCACCATGGCAGTCGAAGAAGAAATCAATGCGCCCGCCTCCAAATTTAATATTCCATGTCATTACGCTCAGTGAATCATCTGGAACACTTGCTGAACTAAGTTGTCCGGATGTATTATAATAATAAACATCATCGTCATCCAGATGCGTGCGAAAGGGATCACATGAGAAGAGTATAACAGGCAATACAAAAAAGACGACAATATTCTTCATGCTACCTTTGAATCAAAAGAATTCCAACAATAAGCATAAGAATTCCGGCTACCCGATGTAG
>JBEPWN010000285.1:0-4334 GCA_041642395.1 Marinilabilia sp.
CAATGGATGAAGGTGCCGAATGGGTAAGACACGATCAGAAATGGGGACATGAGTTCTACCAAAGAAAAGCAAGAGATCCGGAAATGGGTTTCACTGCATCTCAGTTTGATGCTTCGCAATGGACCGATCTGGCTAAAAAAGCCGGTATGAAATATGTCGTTTTAACTGCGAGGCATCATGATGGCTACTCACTTTTTGACAGTAAACATCCTTATTCCTGGACCAGTCAAAAGGACTTAGGCCGAGATTTAATAAAAGAATACGTTACTGCCGTTAGAGCTTCGGGCCTTCACGTAGGAATGTATTATTCACCTATGAGCTGGCGTTATCCGGGATACTACGATGTAACCGGAAAAGATGCTAAACCAAATGTCTGGGGCTATAAAACAGCTGCCTGGCACAAAGCAGATGCACGAGACATGAAAGAGGAAGTTTATGAACAGGTTACCACTCTTTTAAAAGATTATGGCCAAATAGATTATATGTTTTGGGACGGCGGATGGCTTGGTCAAACTGTAAACCATGAAATGGAACGCTACTTTTGGGATTCTGGTAAATACCAAAATCCTGACAATGAATGGCCTATAAAAGAGAAGTACATTACAAGAGATAATGAAACCGGGAAAGCGCTTGGAATCATGGGGCTGGTGAGAAAATACCAACCCGATATGTTGGTGAACGAACGCTTTTCCTGGATTGGCGATGTTCACGGTGAAGAAGGTGGCTCAAAGTCAACAGGGGATATTCGTTTTGAGCAGCTTGAAGAAAAATGCGTCTCTCTTCAAAAGGGAGGATGGGGATATAGGCCTGACAGGCCAGTCTTCAGCTTTGAAGAGGTAGTCGGTTTCTTATCTAATTGTGCCGTAAGAAATATGAACCTGCTTCTTAATGTAGCGCCTGATAGAGAAGGAGTGATTCCTCAAAATCAGCAAGAAGTACTTCTGGAGGTGGGGAGTTGGTTAGATGCAGTTGGAAATGCGATTTATGGCACAACAGGCGGTCCATGGCAGCCTCTTTTTGGCGAATATGGTTTTACTTTCAATGATAATAAAATTTACTGCCATATTTATGAGGGATACCGGGCGTTGAATTCAGGGACTTTTACGACCCAGTCATTGGGAGATAAAACGGTCAGCAAAGTGGTTAATCTATTCAGCGGAGAAGAACTCACCTGGGTGAGAAATGAAAACAATACGGTTACAATTAATGGCGTAGATTATAGCGATAGTTCGGCAGCTACCATGTTGGAAATTACACTTAATCAGCCTGTTTTCTAAGTTGTATCGAACTTCAGCATTGATGCAGGGAAAGGCTTTCCCAAAGATGTTGATGATGAGAATCTTCCTGAGTGGTGGGAAAATCGTATCAGACAAATGAGGAAATCAAAGAAATAGAAGAAAATAGAAAATGATCATAAAAACTTTTAATCATGAAACTTAAAACAAAGTTATTTTCATTGTCACTAATTATGGGATTATTCATTTTTGGTGGATTAGTAGTACAGGCTGAAAATAAGCCAAATATTGTGGTCATCTATGTGGATGATCTTGGTTATGGTGACCTTGGCAGTTATGGTGCTATCGATGTAGAGACACCCAATGTGGATCGCATGGCTCATAATGGGATCAAGTTTACCGATGCTCACACCTCTGCCGCCATGTGTACACCTTCACGCTTTTCATTGCTCACGGGAAGTTATGCTTTTCGGGAGAATGCTACTATTCTTCCGGGCGATGCTCCCATGCTCATAAAAGAGGATACACCCACTCTTCCGGGTATGCTGCAGAAACATGGTTATACCACTGCTGTTATTGGTAAATGGCATTTGGGACTGGGTGACGGGAATGTGAACTGGAATGAGAAAATTAGTCCTGGCCCCCTGGAGATCGGCTTTGACTATTCTTATCTGATTCCGGCAACCGGCGACCGTGTGCCATGTGTTCTGGTTGAGAATCATCATGTTGTCGGACTGGATCCTTCAGATCCCATTGAGGTCAGCTATGGTTCCAAAGTTGGCACGGATCCTACAGGTCTTGAGAATCCGGAATTATTACGTTATGGTGCAGATGATCAACATGCAAAAACCATTATTAACGGCGTCAGCCGCATTGGTTATATGAGTGGCGGTAACTCTGCCCGTTGGAACGATGAGACGGTTCCCCATCAAATGCTTCACAAGGCACGTAATTTTATATCTGAGAATAAGGAAAATCCATTCTTTCTCTATTTCTCCTTTCATGATATTCATGTTCCTTACATGCCTGATTATCAGTTTCAGGGTGCTTCAGATATGGGTCTGCGTGGTGATGCCATTGTTCAAATGGACTGGGTCACCGGGCAGCTGATGAATTATCTCGAAGAGCTTGGTATTGCAGAAAACACGATGATTGTATTTTCCAGTGATAACGGTCCGGTACTTACTGACGGGTATGAGGACGGAGCCCTTGAAGATTTGGGCAAGCACAAGCCTGCTGGTCCTTTCAGAGGGGGGAAATACAGTGCCTATGAGGCGGGAACAAGAGTTCCAACAATCGTTTACTGGCCATCTGTGATAGAACCTGGTTTAAGCGATGCTTTATGGGGGCAAATGGATTTGTATGCTTCTTTTGCTGCTATGCTAAATTACGAACTTGAAGACGACGAAGCTCCTGATAGTGAGAATGTTTTGGAGGCCATGATGGGCAAGTCGGATAACGGACGGGAGTACCTGTTAAAAGAGGCTTATACATTTACCTTAAGAAAGGGCGATTACAAGTACATTCAGCCTGTTAAAGAGGTTGGACAGACATGGATTGGAAGCACTAAAGGCATCGAATCGGGGCTTCAAACTGTACCCCAACTCTATGATTTGTCAAAAGATATTTCCGAAACCACCAATATTGCCGATAAGGAAAAGAAAGTTTTAAAAGAAATGCAAAAGGAGCTCCAACGCATATTAGATGGGACTCAGAGTCGTAATTAATGTTTGACCCTATAGTGTTACAATACTCCGTTAAACTTTTTCAAATTACTCGTAATTAAGTGTTTATGAAACAAAGGGGGTGAATCATAACTCTCTCATAATAAAAATTTTGCGTCATGGCGTCTTTGCGTTTAGCCTTTTTTAACGGACTATTGGTGTTATAAATCACAAAAATAATGAAAATGACTGGTAATAAATTTAAGTTGCTGTTTAGTAAAAAAAACTTTCTGTCTGTAATGTTAGGGCTATTGATTTTGGGAATCACCTCGTGCGATTTGTCCCAATCATCCTCCAATAGTGATAATGACAAACCCAATATAATTGTCTTGTTAGTTGATGATGCCGGATACGCAGATTTTGGGTTCGCTGGCAGTGAAGACCTTGAGACTCCCAATATTGATAAACTTGCGCAAAATGGCGTAGTGTTTTCAGATGCGCATGTTTCGGCAACAGTTTGCGGACCCTCCAGGGCGGGACTTATTACCGGTCGTTACCAGCAACGTTTTGGTTTTGAGTGCAATCCTCCCGAAAATTATTCGGGTGTTGCACTGGACGAAGAGACCATTGCCGATGCATTGAAAAAGGCAGGGTATGTGACTTCCGGTTTTGGTAAATGGCATTTGGGAGATGGTCCTGAGTATCGTCCCAATGCACGTGGATTTGATTACTATTGGGGCTTTTTGGCCGGTGGAAGAAGCTATTTCCCGGATTCCCAACAAGACCAGCCGGGAAGTGTGCATTCCATCCGCGAAAATGACTCATTTACAGAATTTGAGGGTTATCTAACTGATGTTTTGGGGGATAAAGCTGTTGATTTTATTGACACAAATAAAGACAAACCTTTCTTCATGTATTGGTCTACCAATGCCCCTCATACACCGATGGAGGCTACTGAAGCGGATCTGGCTCGTTACGAGGGGCATCCGCGTCAGGTTCTTGCAGCCATGACCTGGGCTTTTGACAGGGCGGTTGGTAAAATCACGAATAAACTAAAAAAAGAAAATTTGTTGGATAATACACTGATCTTTTTTCTGAGTGATAATGGCGGAGCTCATAACAATCAGTCTTCCAATGAACCCTTAAAAGGTTTTAAAGGGAATAAGTATGAAGGCGGAATGCGTGTTCCTTTTGTAGTGCATTGGCCCTCAAAAATTGAAGGGGGAAAAGTATTTGATGGACTTACATCTGCTTTGGATATATTTCCTACAAGTCTGGATGCTGCAGATGTATCTGAAACGGCTTTCAACAATTTGGATGGTGTCAGTCTCCTGCCGTTTCTGAACGGGGAAAAAGAGGGAGACCCTCATAAAAAATTATTTTGGCGCAAAGATCAGGCTGCAGCTGCCCGTATTGGCGATTATAAACTGATTCG
>JBEPWN010000286.1:0-4330 GCA_041642395.1 Marinilabilia sp.
CCTTCGACAATATTTTGTGCGACTTCTCAAAAATCACTACTTCCGTATCCGGATCATTCATTTTTGCTGTAATGGCCGAAAAAAATCCGGCGGCACCACCCCCTATTATTGCTACCTTCATATTCACGTTTTCTCTTAATGATTCGTAATCTTCATTAACAAATCCGTTGCCATCGTTTCGTCATAGCAATCGCGACAAAAATGCTGAATAATTATGGGAAATCTTTACGATTCTATTTGTTTTGATAATTTTTATCATTGATCTCAAGGGAAAAACAGGATTCATATTTTTGCAATTATGCCCTGCCTTAGCTGTTCAACAGAGGTTTAAAGATTTAACACCATTGATGAGCACTACGATTACATCAAAAATGGTGGATGTAATGCTTTGCTTGAAGCATTGGCCCCAGTAACGAACATCGATATCAGCCGGCAGATTTTTAGAATAATTCAGGATAAATAAACAATTATGTCCAATGACAGTTTATATAAAAAGAACAAAATCTTCAAACATTATGAAACTACATTTCATCAGTTTTGCACACGGCATCATATTAATTGCATTTGGCATATGGTCACATTTATGGCCGGAGTCTTCTTCTCCCACAGCATTAATTCCTGTTCTGTTTGGTGTTGCCATACTGGTGCTGAATAAAGGTGTGAGAAAACGAAGAAAAGCAATAACCACTTCTGTGATGATACTTACATTTCTGGTTTTGATCGGCCTGATTTTCCCTCTGTCCGGAGCCATTTCCCGGTCAGACCTCCCCGCCATTATCCGGGTCAGTATTATGATGTTTGCATCCCTGGTTTCATTAATTTTCCTTGTAAAACGCTTTATTGACGCCAGGATCAAGAATGAAACATTTCATTAACGAACTATAAATCCATTTTTCCGGTCTTTCCCATTAGTCCGTGAAAAATACCAAGCCAGTATAAATAAAACATCCGAAGGCCCCCTTTACGGATGGTCCAAAAGAATGAAACAGGCAATTTTAGTATCTCCCCCAATAAAAACCTGCTCAATCCACGTGTGAAATCATATTTTCGGAAGAAAAGAATTTTGTTGCGTCGCAAATAGTAATATTCCCTCTGATAGCTTCGGGCATTTCCTTTCGTCCAGTCGTGAAAGTGCCAGCAAATAGCGTGACGGGTTACACTGGCCCGACGACCGCTTTGTGCAAAACGGCAAAAGAAATCACGCTCCTCACCATAAAGAAATAAATTTTCATCCCATAAAGACAACTCATCCAATACTTCAGCACGCAACATCAAAGCCACGCCCGAAAGGTAATCTACTTGCCCCACAGAGGGTAAATCATCATCTGACCCGATATTTTTACCCACATCAGGCGATTGTTTGGTTGCACGGGAAAAATCCATGAACAAGCGAAAATTCTGAATCACCGGAGTGCGTTCAGTCCCAACTCCGTTAAGGATAACAGGACCACAGGCATCAATATCCGTGTTCCGGTTCATTTGGTCATACAAGGTTTTAAGAAAATCTTTATGAAGCTCAACATCGGTATTTAAAATAACCACGAACCTCGGGGCAATTTTACGGGTGTGTTTCAGCAGAAAGTTATGTCCTCCGGCAAAACCAAGATTTTCATCAGATTTAAATAATTCTCCGTCAGGGAAAAGTTCTTTGAATCTCTGTCCTGAATCATCATGTCCGCAGTTATCAAGTGCCAAAACGGAAAAATCAGAAAACGATTGTTCCCGAAGCGACCCAACCAGCCCGGGTAAAAAAGCTGCATCACGATAAAGAACGAGTTGAATAATGATTTCGGCGGACATAATTATCATGTTTGCTGTTGGCGGTACAATAAGGCGGCAAGGATCCCGGCATACACATTGATCATCAATGTGCCGGTTGTTAGCTCATTAAAAAGATAATTTGGTTTAAATATAAAAGTCTTCACAACCCAGGCAAAAATCACAAAAAAGAAAGCCACATCCAACACATCAACACGATCAAGCCGCCTTTTGAATTCACGATATCCGCGGATCAGATATTGCCACAACCGAAAATAAAAGAGACTGTAAACGGCCAGACCAACAAATCCATACATGGCCAGATGTCCGGTGATAGGGAGATCAGTAACTTCGTAGTCCGACGGATGAAAACGCATAGAGAAAAAATCAGAAAATACGGCCCCTGTTCCAAACAGTGGACGTTCGTTGATGAGTGCCAAATGAGCGGGCCATTGATTGACAAGCCGGCCCTCCACCATTCCGCTGGTATAGGCATCACCGGTAATAAAAAACCAAAGATCCTGAACCTGACGGAAAGCCAGTCCCGGGTATTCGGGAAAAACAACAAACATCAGTAATAGAACTGCCAATGCAGGCCCTGCCAATATGCCGAAAAGACCAGGAATGGATGCACGGTAGAAAAGATAATACAGAAAAAGAGATGCTGTGATTAAACCCGCCAAATTGAGATAAGTACTTTTTGTCAGCGATAGCAGTGAAGCCATTATCACCATTGCGACTCCGGCAAAAAGCATATTTTTGAAACCATAAGGCACCTTCCGTGCTAAAACAAAAAAAGCAACCGGCACAAGCATATCTGTCAGTCCTGTACTCATCATTGAATAGCGTAAAATCCCACTGCCCTTGTATCTTTCGGCCTGCCAAACAGGTATCAAATCCATCCCTGTAAGAATGGTTACAAAATATAAAATGTAAATCACGACAGTGGACAAAACAAGCAAATCGAGAAAGAATGACAAGTTGCGCCGGGCCATCACAAATACAGGAATGATCAGCAAAAATCCAAACACAGTCATCCGTTCACGAACAACAACATATCGCAGAAGATATCCCCAGCCGTTTCCTGTTTGCCAGTACCCGTATATAAAAAGATGATAAAGCAAAAACAAAAGCTGCACACCCAATAATATAAGAAAAGGACGGTAACTGAAAGCTGCTTTCACTCCCACCCCTGACGACAACAGAGGCAGAAAAGCCATTGCAAAAAGAAAATCACGGTAATAAAATCCCCCCAGGCTATCCTTACCCAGGTAAACTGAAAAATGACCGGTGGGATCGAACAATAATAAAATAATGATCCAGAATGCATAGTCGGGCCAGCGATTAACCACCAGGAAACCGAGAATTGCAAAAGACAACAAAAATAATATCAGCAGTAACGAATCCATTCCTTATTGTGTTTTATCATTGACCAATTTCAAGAAATAATACCTTTCTTTAAAATCAATAGAACTTTAGTCCCTTCGGGATAAGATTTAAGATTTTTTACACCTACAGCTCAGATATTTATTTTTTTCTGCCCGGCAGAAAATGAGCCGGAATTAATCCTCTGATATCCTGCAATGTGACCAATTTAAACAAAAAGGCCAGAACCACCACCAGCAGAAAAGCTGTTATTCTCAGCAGAAATGTGACATTCCCCGGCCATAAAACCACGACCAATGAAATAGTTAGCCCAAGGATATAAAACATATTAATTCGCAAAAAAGGATAAGCCACCGGAAAATAACGCCCCGCCACTTTCACTTTTATCTGCCAGTAAACAATAAAAGATATCAAAGTACCCAGGCCTGCCCCCATATACCCCCACCGGGGCACCAGCAAAAAATTAAGTCCGATGTTCAAAACAGCCGTCAACCCGGTGATCCAGGCATAATGCCAGGTTTTCTCAGCAAGCGAAATGCCAGGTCCCATGGTCTGAAACGATTGTGCTGCAATATATGAAAAAACCAGCAAGGGTACCACCCGCGCTCCATCGGCATAATCGGGAGTGGCCACCAGGGGCAATAATACACCGGCAAAGACCGATAGTCCTGTTGCCAAAAGAACCCCTCCCACCAGATACAGCAAATATACATCAATGGCCATTTTACGTGATGCTGGCTTGGCTTCGTCATTTTCTTTGTAAAACAATTGAAAAAACAACACGCCGAAACTCATTTGAACGGCCATATTGATCAAAAGCACCGGTTGTGAAAATATTGCACCAATGGAGTACAATCCTACAGTATGCAAATCGTGATAATGCAGCAGAAAAAACCGGTCGCTGCTGTTATATATCCAGGCGGCAATGCCAGCCCATATCAAGGGAAATCCATATTTCAGCAACTGTTTGCTCCATCCCCATGAAAAACGGAAACTGTATTTTTTGTAGTTAAAACCGGCAAATGCCACCACCAGAACCACAAGACTGCTTCCAACCCTTGCCCACAAGGCGCCTTCAACCCCTTTTTTCAAAAAAATGACCAGTATAATGCCCAATGCGATGTTGGTCAGGGATTTTATCACCGTGATCAGATTATACCGCCACGGTTGTCTGAAATAACGAAAA
>JBEPWN010000287.1:0-4308 GCA_041642395.1 Marinilabilia sp.
ATCTGAGCGGCATGCATTCATATGCAGGAGGTGATCCGGTCCCTATTCCGGCAGCTGTTTATTATGCTCTTGTGATTGCTGCTGTTTTGATTGGCTATGCTTACCGGAAGGAGTGGAAGCTGAATAAGCTGAAAGTCAGATAGGATGAAAAGACGTAAGTGATGCAGATAACAAAAAAACCCCGAATATGATCCGGGGTCTTTTTCTCTTACAATTCCAGGTTTTTCCATGATATAAAGGTTATATCGCTACTGCTGAGAAATTCAGCAGTCCCACTTTTAACTTTTTTATTGTTCTTTTTGGCATCGCCCCAAAAAAGAACCAAAAAACTCTAGTCCGTTTAAACCTATCAGCCCGCGAAAGCCAAAATTTCCAGCCATTGCGCAAGGCCTTAAAAGTCGCCCATTTTGCCTTCCCGCCATCCGCCGGCCCGGAAAACGGACTGGCCAACGCGCCGTTTAAATTCTAAGATGCCTAGCTAATTTGAAACAATCTTTTAGAACAAAAAATATTATGGTTTAATTTATAAGTGCAAGTTTATTACTGTATTTCAATAAATAACCTTAGATCTTTTACTTTTAAAATCCACATACTATTCTAAAATTAAAAATCATAAGCGTTTCAGTAGGCCCACAGTAGTTTTGACTACTACCACCATACCCCGCTGTTACTGACAAAGGAAATATACTTTCCGCAAGGCGACCAGCTTGGCACATTGATGGTCCCTTGTCCGCCATACAGATAAGCCACTATTTTGGGCTCACCACCATCAACGGGCTTCTGCCTGAGGTAAACATGCTTATAAAAAGGATGATCGCCGGCATCAATTTCGGGTCCGTAGGAAATAAAGACCATCTGAGTGCCATCGGGAGATATGTGTGGAAACCAATCGTTATATTCATCGAAAGTGAGTTGCTCTTGCTCCGATCCATCAGGTCGCATGCGCCACACCTGCATGGTGCCGGTTCGTGCTGAGTTAAAATAAATATATTTCCCATCGGGAGAATATTCCGAGCCATCATCCAAAGACTTAGTATTGGTCAACTGAATCTCATCACCACCATCCACATGAATCTTATAGATATCGTACTGCCCGTTTCGTTCACCCGTGTAGGTCACATATTTATTGTCGGGTGACCAGCCATGGAGATATGATGGACTTTTTGGCGTGAGTCGCTTAGGAGTTCCTCCCTCAACCGGCAGGCTGTAAACAACAGAATTGCCATCGTCTTCTTCGGCATGATGACTGATTCCAATGAGTGAACCATCGAAGGTAAGCACATGATCGTTATTATTTCTTGTGGCAAATCCAGTATTGATCTGTTGTGGTATTCCTCCATGTGGGGGAATCCGGAATAAAAGTCCTTCGCTGTTATATATCAAATATTTATTGTCTGGGGTCCAGTTTGGAGCCTGAACAGAAATGGGAGATGTATAAACAATTTTACGATGCTGAGAACTCATTTCCATCACCTCCAGATGGCTGCCTAAATAGTCGGTGTATGGCACCAGCTCTGCAGGAGCAGGTTTTACAAACCGTACATTTCTGAAAGTAGCCGTTTCGATGGTTGTACTGTCGTGCGAACAGACAAACAGGCCTGCCATCAAAGGATTGTCGTCGCCTTCGATGGACATAGAAACTGTCTGAAAAGGTTCTCCCTCTCTGGCCACCGACATAATAAGCTTATCGTCCCGGCGCTCCATCTGCACTATGTCGGGTGCTATAACATCCGAACGTAGTTCTTCCGTAATGCCATCCTGAATTTTTCTGTACTGAAGCGATGTGAGTCCGTCACCATGCACCACCGCACTGAAATGAGGTGAACCTGCCGTTTTATTTTCACGGAGCATCCACCCCATCTTCCGGTGTGAATGTTGTCCTTCGCCTTCAAATTTCATACGGGCCCTCAAAATAAAATCACCCGAAGCTTCACGCCATACATAATGAAAGGCATCTTCATCGAGCCAGATATTCTCGCCACTTCCACTTATAGCATAGGTTTGAGTTGCCGGTGCATAAATTACATTACCTTCGGGTATCTCACTTCCGATGTCATCATGTTGGGTAAAAATACCTGTGTCGGGAGTTTGTGCATTTAGCATGGATCCAAAAAATAAAGAACTGACAAAAAGAGCAGTTGTTGATTTAGTTATATGTGTATTTTTCATGTAGGAAGTTATTATTTATTCAAAGATACAACTTTGAACTCATTCCTAAAAGTCTCCTTGATTGCGATGCTGTTATTGCAGCAAGATAGTCTTGCATTAAACACTTAATCATCCTAACTTAATAATAGACCACTAAGGGATTAGACCAGTAGGTAATTAGATATCGAAAACATAAAATTAATATTAATGAATCTGGCAAAAAATAAACTCATGATAAAGGAAGCTCTTTTATACCAAAAACTAGAAAATAATAAAGTCCTCTGTAACCTGTGCGCTCATCAGTGTGTCATTAATCCCGGCAAAGAGGGGATTTGCAAAGTACGGGAAAACAGGGACGGCACATTACATACAAAAGTATATGGTCGAAGCATCGCCCACCATGTGGATCCGGTGGAGAAGAAACCTCTCTATCATTTTTATCCGGGATCAAAGGCCTTTTCAATAGGGACACCTGGATGTAACTTCCGTTGTCAGTTTTGTCAAAACTGGGAAATCGCTCAGTTACCACGGGAGCATCATAATCAATTACTGGAACTTGGAGCAGAATTATCACCCAACCAGATTGTGGAACATGCCAAAAGCTCAGGAAGTAAGAGCATCGCCTACACATATACCGAACCAACCATATTTTTTGAATACAGTTACGACACTGCGATACTGGCTCACAAAGAAGGCCTGAAAAATATCTACGTGACCAATGGTTATATGACACCGGAAATGCTTGATATGATGAATCCCTATCTTGATGCCGCCAATGTGGATTTAAAAGCATTTAGAGAAGAAACCTACAAAAAAGTTGTCGGTGCAAGGCTTCAGCCTGTTCTGGATGCCATGAAAAAAATCAAGCAACTGGGAATCTGGCTGGAAGTCACCAGCCTGATCATTCCCGGCACTAATGACGATCCGGATGAGATAAAAGACATGGCCGATTTTATTGCCAATGAACTGGGAGAAGATGTACCCTGGCATATCAGCCGGTTTTTCCCATCCTATAAGATGAATGATGTTCCGGTAACCTTGCTCAAAACTCTGGAGACGGCAAAACAAATCGGACATCAAGCAGGACTCAATTATGTTTACATTGGTAATGCATCATCCGAAGTTGATTCTACTACATATTGTCCAAAATGCGGGGAAGACCTTATTCAGCGTCTGGGGTATGGTGCTGCACAAATTAACATCAAAGAGGGAAAATGCCCCAGCTGTGGCAAAACCATTGCCGGAGTAGGATTATGATGCATAAACCCTTTAAACCATCGATTTATCGCCTTTTGGAGCCAAGTACACAACTATCCTTAAATTCTCTGATATTTGCTTCCGTATCAAACACCCGGGCCCATACTATATAGATCCCCGGTGGCAAACGGCGATGGTCATCATCCGTTCCGTCCCATGCAAACTGTCCCGATGTCCCGAGCGATCGATTATTAACAAGATTTCTTACCGGCCGCCCTTCTGCATCATAAATAATAAAAGATCCTTTCGTTCCGGGGTTTTCAAAGGTGTAAGAAATAATTAGTTGATCATTAGTGCCGTCCATGTCAGGAGTGAAAATATCGGGCGACAAGGTGAACAGTTTTTCCGTTTTTGGCTCATTAGTGCTGATCAGTTGAGAATTACCCCCGCCAGGCGTGCCATAATTCACAATAGAAGATGCTGAATGCCAGCTCATGGGATCATTGGTGGGCCCGTTTACATGGGTTCTTTCCAGAGATACAGCTTTGGTGTCGGAGAGAAGTGCAAAATGCAGATCAGGATAAAAATCAAAACGGTCAATCTCTTTCCCATTGGGACGGGTCAGGAAAACAGTGCCTCCATCGTTTATATAATTAGGCAATTTGGGCAGAAGCATCAATCGATTGGACTGATCAACAACAAAATGGTCCTTCACCCATGAGGGATCTGGTGTAAAACAAATGTGCCAGCCGGGCAAAAACCACCTGATGCGGTTACTCAACCGAATCAGATCTTCTGGCTCCCCATCCGACGCATTGCGCGCCAGACAAAGACTATCCAATGCTGCAATATGTGAAGACCGGTTGTAAAGTTCAACATAATCAGCACCATATGATGGTGGATCAAAAAGCAATTCGTTGATCACCACATCCATGCTGTCGATGCGTCCGGGCAATCCAAAAG
>JBEPWN010000288.1:0-4300 GCA_041642395.1 Marinilabilia sp.
TCAGCCAGTTTCTGAGAGGATACTGGGCAGCCCAGGAATTATCCACTGATGAAGCGATTGTAAGCTGGAATGACCAAACCATTAAAGATTTTCATTTTCAGCAATGGACTTCCACCGATGTTTTTATCACGGCTCTTTATTACAGAGTATTTTATCAAATTCCTTTGGCTAACGAGTTTTTGAGAGAAACTACGGATGGTAAGCTGGATTCAAGAGGAGTTGAGGCTTCTCTGCAGGATGATATTCAGACGTATCGCGCTGAGGCACGATTCCTGAGAGCTTTGAGTTACTGGCATGGGATCGACCTGTTTGGAAGTATTCCTTTTATTACTGAAGAAGATGAAATAGGAAGCTTCCTGCCGGAGCAGAAATCAAGAGCATTTGTTTTTGATTTTATTGAAGAGGAATTGTTGGCAATTGAAAGCCAGTTGGCCGATCCGCAGACCAATGAGTATGGTCGTGCTGATAAAGCTGCTGCCTGGGCCCTGTTGGCTAAATTGTATCTGAATGCAGAAGTTTACACAGGCGAAGAGCGATATTCTGACTGCATCACCTATTGCAATAAGATTATAAATGCAGGATATTCATTATCCGATAATTACAGTCATCTGTTCCTGGCGGATAACCATACTCAAACTGATGAGGTTATTTTCCCTATTGTTTTTGATGGACAGAATTCCCGTTCTTATGGAGGAACAACCTATATTATTGCTGCCTCATTAAACGGTGAGTGGGGAGATGTTCAGGAACTGTTCGGAACAGGATCAGCATGGGGCGGAAACCGCACCACCAAGGCTCTGGTTGAGAAATTTCCTGAAGATGGTTCTGACAACCGGGCAATGTTCTGGTCGGAAGGACACGAATTGGAAATTGACGATGTTGGAGATTTTTTCCAGGGATATGGCGTTGTTAAGTTTAAGAATATCAATCAGGATGGTTCTGCCGGTTCGGATCCAACGTTTATGGATACTGACTTTCCTGTATTCCGTTTGGCTGATGTTTATTTGATGTATGCTGAAGCGGTTCTTCGTGGCGGAGCTGGTGGTTCTGTTGCTCAGGCTGTTGACTATGTGAATCTTCTTAGGGAGCGTGCTTATGGCGACCAGTCGGGCAATATCGGTCAGTCAACTCTGACACTTGATTTTGTTATTGACGAAAGAGCCCGTGAGTTGTACTGGGAAGGCCATCGCAGGACTGACCTTGTTCGTTTCGACTCTTTTAGCGATTCAGAATATGTATGGCCATGGAAAGGTGCTGTAAAAGAAGGTAAGTCAACTTCAGGCAAGTATGATTTATTTCCTATTCCGGCAGATGATATGGGAGCCAATCCGGAACTTACTCAAAATCCCGGATATTAATATTCCAGTGTATTGTTAATGACTGAACAATAAAGTATGTAACAGGCTGCAATTTTATTAGTTTGCTGGTTACATACTAAATTAAAACAAATATTATATGAAAAAGAATATTATATATTTGATCGCTGTAATAATGGGAGTAGTCGGTTTTACTTCCTGCGATCAGACAGATAATGAGCCGATGGTTGGGACTTTTACTCCTCCTGAAGTGACCATTCCGGCCGACGGAAAGGGCTACGTTTTGACAGAGGACGGACAGGACAACCTGGTGGAAGTAATGGAGTGGGTACATGCAGATTTTGGTTTTCCGGCTGCCGTTACCTATACCGTAGAGATGACTGCTGCTGATGGTGATTTTTCTGAACCTTATGAGCTGATCACTTCTAATGAAGATCAGGTGCGCTTAACCGTTAAGGACCTGAATGATGCCGCTATAGAGTTTATTGAGCCGGACGAGCCCGGAGATCTTTGGATCCGGTTAAAGGCAGATCTTCACAACGATGTGGATGTGCTTTACTCTGATACTTTAACAATCTCTGTTGTTCCTTATGAGTCGGTTAAAGTAATTGAGCCGTTGTTTATTGTTGGAGATGTTCTGGGAAGCGATTATGTCTGGAATAATAACAATTATACCTACATCTTATTCCGCGACAGCAGTGATCCCAATGTGTTTGATTATACCTATACAGGTTTCTTCAATGCAGGAGGCTTTAAATTACTTCCTGAATTGGGTAACTGGGACAGACAATTTGGTATGGTCGATGGGAGTATTGCAAAAGATGATGGTGGCTCCGGAAATATTACCATTGAAACCGAAGGATACTACACCCTTAACATTAATACAGATGAGGTGACTTTTAGTATTGAGGAATCTGATGCAACTAAGACAGATGCTACCTATGATATGATTGGACTTATTGGAGCATTTAACGACTGGGCAGGTGATTTGGAGCTTACTCAGGAATCTTATGATCCACACATCTGGACTGCTGATGATGTTGAACTGTCCGGAGGCGAGTTGAAATTCCGTGCTAATGGTGGCTGGGATTCCAACTGGGGTGGTACTTCATTCCCTTATGGAGCAGGAGTAAGTGGTGGTGACAATATTGTCGTTCCCGAAGGAACTTACTTTGTTAAATTTAACGATATTACCAAACACTACGTGTTTTACAGGAAAGAACAATAATTACGAAAGGAGGCAGAATACCATTTGGGTATGCTGCCTCCTTTTCTTTATTTATAAATTATGGCATTTTTGCCTCTAAAATTTTTCACTTATTGAGATACTTTTTACTCTGATTGTTTTTTGCACCTGGCACAGAAATCGAATAATTCAAAAGTGCTATTAGTAAAAAACCATACTTTCTTTATTCTCTAATCCAGATTTTTAAATGGCTAACCCAACCGATTTTAAAGAAAATATTGTGTTGTTTTTCCCTGCTATTAATGGGGTTTTAATAAAAAGGAATTGTAATTTGAACTTCAACAGGAAAAATTAAAAATATGTAGATTTTAGATGATGATTGAATTGGTGTATTTTTAAATTGTTGATTCTAATGGAGTTAAATATCGTAATATCATAAAAAATGTTTTTTCTGGAACTTGTTTTCTGCAAGGATTTTTTAATAGTCAGTTAAGATATTACAAAAACTTTTGAATCAGCTGTTTATACTTAAAAGGTGTTTTGTGTTAAGATGAATATTTTCAACACCATACGATTCATCTTAAATCTTATATCTAACAATCTATCGGTCTATTGAAGTATAGTAAGGCAACAGTAATGATGGGTTGCTTTTTGAATGGTAGCGGCCTTGTTAAATTAAAATGGAATATATAGAAAATACAAAAATATGATTCGACTCTTTTTTTTCATGTTCATAGGATTTGTTACCACTTGGGCTTCGGCTCAGGTCGTAACAACTCAACCCTCTATCCCCACTGAGGACAGTGAGATTGTGGTGACTTTTGATGCTACCGCCGGAACTGCCGGTCTGGAAGACTATACCGGTGATGTTTATGCTCATACCGGAGTCATTACAAGTGAAAGCACAGACGATTCTGATTGGAAAGATGTAATTGCAGATTGGGGAGTGAATGTTGAAGAAACAAAAATGACCCGGGTGTCTGACAATATCTATGAATTGACCATATCTCCCGATGTACGAGCATTTTATGGAGTCGCCGAAGGTGAAGAAATCCTTAAAATTGCTTTCGTGTTCAGGAGCGAGACTGAAGTGGGAGGAAGCTGGCTGGAAGGAAAAGATGAAGGCGGAAAGGATATTTTAATTGATGTTTTTGCATCGGGTTTAACTTCCTTGCTGGTGAATCCGATTGATGGTGCTTTGTTTAATCCCGGAGAAATAATAAGTGCCTCCGGACAGGGACAGGATTCCGAGGAACTGGAATTATTTCTTGATGGAGTTTCCATTGCTACCACGACCAATGAAGAACTGACTCATTCTTTTAATGCTCCTGATGAAGGGAGTCATCAGTTAGTGCTTGTGGCTTCTGCCGGTGCAGAAACCCATGCAGATACTGCAAATTTTTATATCAAAGAACCAGTGGTAGAAGAATCTCGTCCTGCAGGAGTGGTAAACGGTGACAATATTATTGATGACAATACAGTGACCTTGCTATTGCAGGCTCCTGAAAAATCATTTGTTTATGCTCTGGGCGATTTCAATGATTGGGAACCCCGGCCTGAAGCTCAGATGAAAAAAGATGGTGAATGGTTTTGGTTGACCATAAACAATCTTGAGCCTGGAAAAGAATATGCTTATCAATATTATATTGACGGCGAAATTAAAATCGCCGATCCCTACACCAATAAAATACTTGATCCCTGGAATGATAAATATATTCCGACGGATATTTACCCCGATCTCAAACCTTATCCAAAAGCCGATGCCGCTGACGGGATTGTTTCGGTATTTTCCACCACC
>JBEPWN010000289.1:0-4294 GCA_041642395.1 Marinilabilia sp.
GAAGGCACAAAAGTAGAACTGGTTTCAAAGTTGGGAAAATGGTGGAACGTAAAACTCGAAGATGGCAGCGAAGGATGGATTCATGAATCGGATGTGGAAGTGATTTAACTAAAAAAGGCTATCCCAAAGGACAGCCTTTTTTTAGTTAAAAATTGAACTTATATCTTTTTCAAGAACAAACTCATCGTTTCTATTCGAACCCCAATTTATCCAATAAAGCATCTATTGAAGGTTCCTCGCCCCTGAATTTTTTATACTGAACCATTCCTTCATCTTCGCCAACTTCAGCAAGACAATGCTGACGGAATTGGGCAGCCAGTTCCTTATTGAAAATGTCACCTGATTCTTTAAATGCATAAAAAGCATCAGAATCAAGCACTTCGGCCCACTTATACACATAATATCCGGCTGAATATCCACCGCTGAAAATATGTGAAAAGTAAGTAGAACGATAGCGTGGAAGAATTTCAGAAATCAATCCGATCTCATTCATCGATTCCTGTTCAAAGGCATTAACATCTGCAATATCAACTCCGTTATCCAGTGTATGCCAGTCCATATCAAGAAAAGAAGCTGCCAAATACTCGACATTTGCAAATCCCTGATTAAAAAGGCTGCTGTTTTGAATTTTCTCGATCAAATCATCAGGCAATACCTCTCCGGTTTGGTAATGTTTTGCATAATGACGCAAAACCTGAGGCTCAGAGCACCAGTTCTCCATTATCTGAGAAGGCAATTCAACATAGTCACGTGGGACTCTTCCTGCAGTGCGATCATACTTACCTTCAGTAAAAAGACCATGCAATCCATGTCCGAATTCATGAAAGAGCGTAGTAACCTCGTCCCAGCTCAATAATGAAGGTGTTGTTTCGGTAGGTTTGGTAAAGTTACAAACGATGGACGAGAGAGGAGCAATCCGCTCATTCTTTTCGTGGTCATAACCAGCTCCGCGGAAGGTAGTACACCAGGCCCCTACCCGCTTGCTCTTACGAGGAAAATAATCAAGATAAAGCAATCCGATATGGGAGCCATCGGCTTCTTTCACTTCAAAAACTTCCACATCTTCATGATAAACAGGAATATTATCGAGTTTATCGAAAGTGATATCAAACAACTGATTGGCTACCCAAAACATCCCATCGCGTACATTTTCTAGTTGCAAATAAGGCTTAATCTCGGATTCATCAAGATCATATTTCTGCTTTCTGAGTTTTTCTGCATAAAACCACCAGTCCCATGATGCCAGATCGAAATCACCGCCTTCAGCATCTATGATCGATTGCATTTCGGCCAGTTCTTCTTTCGAACGCTCAAGAGCAGGCGCCCATAATTTATTTAGAAAATCAAGAACATTTTCAGGCTTTTTGGCCATATTCACATCAATGACATAACCTGCATGATTTTCAAATCCCAACAGACTGGAACGCTCTGCTCGAAGTGGAACAACCTTACTGATGTTATCTTTGTTGTCGAATTCATCATTATTGTCACCACGCATGAAGTAACCTCTGTACAATTCCTCGCGTAAATCCCGGTTGGTAGCATAAGTAAGGAAAGGCAACATACTTGGCTTTTGAACATTAAAAAGCCACTTCCCTTCAGATCCAGCTGAATTGGCAGCCTCTGCTGCGGCTTCTTTTACGCCGGCAGGTAATCCGTCCAAATTTGCTTCGTCTTCAATTACCAATTCAAAATTATCATTGGTTTCGGCCAGCAAATTCTCTCCAAATCCAAGTGTCAGGGACGACAACTCAGTATTTAGTTCTTTCAGTCGAGTCTGATCTTCAGCGTTCAAATTGGCACCGCTGCGCACAAAATCTTCATAGTATTTGGTAACCACCCGTTTTTGGGAAGCGTCAAGATCAGAATCATCCATGCTGTTATAAACCTCTTTTACCCGGTTAAAAAGATCCATATTCATCATAATGGCATCGCTGTGCTGCGACAGCATAGGTGAAACTTCCCGGGCCATTGACTGAATACTGTCATTGGTATTGGCCGATCTCAGGTTAAAAAATACCCTGCTCACTTTGTAGAGCAATTCGCCTGACTGATCGAAAGGCAAAATTGTATTTTCAAAAGTTGGATCGGCTGAATTTGAAACGATGGCTTCAATTTCGGCGGAATGCTGCTTTATACCCTCCTCGAAAGCAGGCATATAATGCGATTCATCAATTTCATGAAACGGCGGTGTTTCAAATGGTGTATCGTAGGTTGAAAAAAAAGGGTTCTCCTTTTCCCCGGGACTTGACTGGCAAGCTGTCATTAATAATAATGCCATCGGCAATAACAAAAATAAGTTCCTCATAGTAATAAAATTTAAATCTGATAATGATTGATTAAAAAGATCAAATCATGTACCAAAGTAGTGGTGGTTTTTTAAGATTTCTAATGTAATAGATATTTAGAAGTTAGATGTTAAAAATGCGTGACCAACAAATATAAATTAACTGACAAATATCAACAATGACAAAACGCATTGAATTAGTGTTTGCTGGAAAAGTCAGCAAATCAAATTAAATATCCTCTTCATTGTCCTTTTTGGCATTGCCCCAAAAAGAACGAAAATCCCGAATTAAGTTTTGTAAGGTTTTTTGGCCTTAAAGCCAAAAACCAACAAAAACTATTCTCGGGAAGTCCGCTTTAACCTGTCGCCCCGCGAAAGACAAAATTTCCGGCCATTGCGCGAGGCCATGAAATTCGCCCATTTTGGCTTCCCGCCATCCGCCGGCCCGGAAAGCGGACATGCCACCGCGTCTTTAGACAGTGAATCATTTTTAATCGAAAAAGAATTCTTTCAATTAGCAAGCTGCTAATAATTTTCCTTCTCAAATGAAGACTTAATTTAAGGTTTGCTTAAAAATCCTTCACTTTCAAGAAAATCATTCACAATAAATGCTTTATTTCTAAACCATTATATGTTATTCAGATGATCATAGTTATAAAAAAAGGCAATTCCCTGTTTGAGAACTGCCTTTTGATTATTCTTATGAATTACTGATACTTTAGATCAGATCAATACTTCTTTTTACAAACCTGTTGAGCGCTTCGCCCTTCAACATATTATTTGAGAGCAAGGCCAGATCAATAAGTTGGGAAACCAATTTATTTTTAGAGGCAAACTCTTTCAAGGATTTCTCTTTTTTGGTTCTCAGCTCAGTAAGTTTATCTTCAACTTCCTTAATCTCTTCTTTTTCAGCTTGTGGAACTTCTTCGTCCTTCTTTCCTTCCTGAGCTTTCTCAAGTTCAGATTTCCGGGATTCCAGACTTTCCATTTTGCTACGCAAACTGTTTACGGTCTCTCCCACTTCAGCTTCGCATTCTTTTGCGATCCGCTGAATGTGCTCATGATTGCCGTTAACAACCAGATTAAAACTATCAGGCATATCCCCATAAAATGCCATTGGACCGCCACCAGACTGGCTCATTTCCTTCATCCGGCGCATGAACTCCTGCTGAGTGATCATCACCGGTTTATCAGTGGGTGCAAGCCCTTCAAATGAAACAACAAAATTGGCTTTGTCAATATTGGGTATCTGAGAGCTGAAAACTGTGGTCAGATTATCCTTTTCGGCATCAGTCAGTTTCAGTTCTTCCTGTTCTGTTTTAGGGATCAATTTTTCAGGGACATCACTGTCCACCCTTACAAAGCGCACACCTTCAAATTTCTGCTCCAGCTGATTAATAAAGTGTGTATCCAACTGACCGTCCATCAACAACACATCATAACCTTTGTTACGGGCAGCCTCAATAAATGAATATTGGCCCTGTGCATCCGTGGCATACAGATAAACAAGCTGGTTATCCTTATCGGTCTGATTCTCCTTAACGATGTTTTTATACTCCTCAAAAGTGAAAAAATTTCCCTCTGTATTTTTAAGCAGTGCAAATTTTTGAGCACGCTCATAAAATTTTTCATCAGTAAGCATTCCATACTCGATAAAAACCTTCAGATCATCCCATTTTTCCTCAAATACAGGACGCTCATTGCGGAAAATTTCATCAAGCCTGTCTGCAACCTTTTTGGTTATGTGACTGGAAATTTTCTTCACATTAGAATCACTCTGCAAATAGGAACGCGAAACATTAAGCGGAATATCAGGTGAATCGATTACTCCATGCAGAAGTGTTAAAAACTCGGGAACAATCCCCTCTACCGAATCGGTGACATAGACCTGATTACAATAAAGTTGAATTTTATTTCTCTGAACTTCAATATTGTTCTTGATCTTTGGAAAATAAAGAATCCCTGTCAAATTGAAAGGATAATCCACATTCAGGTGAATATGAAACA
>JBEPWN010000290.1:0-4250 GCA_041642395.1 Marinilabilia sp.
TAAAGGGAAAGGGCGTTTGAAAAGAATGGCAGCCATTCAGATGTCTTATGGCAGACCCTGGAAAGGAAAAACAAGAAGGATAATGCATGAAACCGGGGAGGAGGTTTCGGGAGATAAACTTCAGAAAGAAGGATTACATCCTATTCATATACCAGTTTAATTCATTCTTTACTTTCCGATACCGAAGAATATTGCGGATGATTTTATTTAACCGGAAGTAAGCAGTTTCACTCTTTACTACATAATCTGCCGCTTGATGGTGCATGCAGTCAATAGCCACTTCAATTTTATCCTGGGCTGACAAAATGATGACCGGTATTTCAGGATTATAAGCTTTGATCTTATCCAGGGTTTCGATGCCATTCATGGCATTTTTATCCACGTTGTCGAGGATATAGTCCAGGACGATCAGATCAGGTTTGTTTTCCAGGTGCCCCACGCACAATTCACCTGTAGAAAATGTTTCAATGATGAAATCCGCATGTTCCAAAAACTCCAATTCAAGAACTTTTAAATATAAGGCATCGTCATCTACCAGAAATACTTTCACTTGTTCATTTTCTGTTGTCATGGTATGGTATTTTCAATGGCTGAGTATTCTTCTTTTAGCTCTTTGCATGCCTGCAAACAGGCCGTTTCAATTTGTTGAACCAATAAAATGATTTTTTCCTGCCCTGGTTGTAAACCCGTATACTCCTGGACTTTTTTTGCCATGTCTTCCAATTCAGTATTCATACCCATAATGGAGAACGAGGGGATGATTTTATGGGCTGCTGTGCGCAATGTCTCCCAATCCTTGCTTTCGATGCCTTGTGTCATGGCATCGATCAAGGGGGGTGTTTGTTTCAGATAGAGTGAAATCATTTCCATCATCAATGCCGGATTCGATTTGGTGCGCAAATGGAGATAATCCAGGTTGATCGTTTTTTTTCTTTCAGATTCAGAAACATTGGAATCAGCAACAGGTGGTGTGTTTAACCCCTTTTGTGCATGGAAGATGATTTTCCGGTAAAGCAGCTTTTCGTCCAGGGGTTTGGCAATATAATCATCCATGCCCACCGCTTTGCATTTGGCCAGATCAACGGTGGTCACATCAGCGGTCAGCGCAATGATGGGGATTTGAGAGTTCAAAACATTCCTGATGTACCCTGTGGCTTCAAACCCGTTCATTTCGGGCATCTGAAGATCCATCAATACGATGTCAAACACCTCTGACTCCAATTTCTCAACGGCAATCCGGCCATTGTCAGCCACTTCACAAACAAATCCAAAGTCATCCAGCACGGTTTTCATTAACAGTTGATTGAGGGGAATGTCTTCAACCACCAATACTCTTAATTTCTCAATCTCGCTGTCGCAATAATCAATTTCCTCCTTCAATTCAATTTTTGAGGTTGTTTTTTTGAAAGTAAGGGTGAAGCTAAATGTCGATCCACAACCTACTTTGCTTTCTACCTGAATGCGGCCCCCTTGCGACTCCACCAGTTGTTTTACAATGGCCAGCCCCAAACCCGTGCCGCCATACAATCTTGAAGTGCCGCTGGTGGCTTGTTGGAAATTCTCAAAGATGGTAACCATTTTTTCCTTGTCAATGCCGATGCCGGTGTCAATGACTGAAAAATTAACCACTACTGTTTTCTTATCTTCTTTGACCAATTCGACCTTCACTGTAATCCCTCCGGAGCTGGTAAATTTCACGGCATTGCTGATCAGATTGAGCATGATCTGATGCAACCTGACCGGATCGCCCACCAACACATCCGGGATAGCGGGGTCATATTCCCTATAGAGCAGTAAGTTTTTTTCCAGGATTTTTGTTTCGAATAAATGGAGCATCGCCGAAAGGGATTTCGACAGCTTAAAGGGAATTTGCTCAAAGGTCATTTTGCCGGAGCCCACTTTGGCCAGATCAAGGATGTCGTCGATGAGCACTACCAAAGCATCCCCGCTCAATTTTATGGCATTCAGGTATTCTTCCTGTTTGTGGGAGAGCTCCGTTTTCAGCAACACTTTGGTGAAGCCAATGATGGCATTCATGGGGGTGCGAATCTCATGACTCATGTTCGAAAGGAATTGCTGTTTGGCTTTCACGGCATCCTGGGCGATGGCTGCTGCCTTTTCAGCCTTGTTCTGAGCCTCGGCAGCTACCTTTGAGGCTTTTTCAGCTACTTTGGTGGCCTTCTCCGCCACTTTGGAGGCCGATTCAGCGGCTACCTTTGCTTTCTTCAACTCGGTGGCTCTTCGTTTCTGGTCCGTCACATCCCTGGCTACAATCACCACGCCCAACACCTTTCCCTGGTCGTCTTTATAAACAGATCCGTTGAACAGTACATCCGTCAGTTTGCCGTTGTTATTGCGCAGGGTCAGGGGAGAATCTACCACCGATTCATTGGCAAATACTTCCTGATATACTTCACGTGCTTTTTGTGGCTGGGTGAAATATTTAAAAAAGTCATTCCCGGTGAGTTCCTCACGGGTGTCACCGGTAATGTCGATGGTGGCCTGATTCATGTCCGTGATCTTACCCTGGGCACTGATGGTCACCAGGGGATCCAGGCTTGCCTCAATCAGCCGGCGGGCAAATTGAGAATCCAGGCTGTTTCGTTTATTCATTGTTTTCTTTTATATCAACCGTTTGTCCGATGTCTTCAAGGGGTATGCGCTTTTGGTTTTTGAGCCTTTTAAAATGAGAGGGCGAAAATCCGGTGACTTTTTTAAACTGATTAGACAAATGCGCCACGCTGCTGTAATGCATCTTATAGGATATTTCCGTGAGGTTGAGTTCCTCGTAAAGCATCAATTCCTTTACTCGTTCAATTTTGTTGATAATGATGAATTGTTGAATGGACATCCCTTTGACTTCCGAGAAGATGTTGGCCAGATGAGTATAATCGTAATCGAGTTTTTCACTCAGAAAATCTGAATAATTGACTTTAGGAACCTCCTCCGAATGATGAACCATGTTGACGATGGCATTGATAATTCTTTCGATCAGGATGGCTCTTTTGTTATCCATCAACTCCAATCCTGAGCGTGACAATCCTGTTTTGAGCTTTTCCCGTTGAGAGGGTGTCAGATTCTCCATGATCTCTATTTCACCCAAATCAACAACGATGTAGTGGAGTCCTAACTTTTGTAGTTCTTTTTTCACTGCGATCTTGCAGCGATTACTGACCATATATTTAATATATAATTTCAAGTTAAATGGCTTTGGAACATAGCTAAAGGGAAAGACTTAAATCATTCAAAGTCATACAATTTCAACCGGATCTTCCTGTTCTGAAATTATGGAAAGGTACTATGAATAAGGGAGTTTATATTTTTTTTATAAAAATTCTTTTTCTGGGAAGGGGTTGAGGTGTTTAGCATCCAAGGGGGCCTTCTGGAAACATTATCCTGTATCAGATTATCACCGCGAATGACCCGGTGGATTTTTTTATGTTTTTTTTTACCCTCACGCAGCGTTTCATGGTTTTCTTGCGTCTTATATATGAAACCAAAAATATGGGATAATGGATTGGGGTTATGCACCAGCAAAGATTGAATGGGGCCAGAATGATTGGCAGGGATTTTTTTCCCACTGAAGATAAAGACCAGCTGTTTGCAGTGCTTCCTTTTTTGGTGACTTTCGCTCTTTGCTTGATGAACTTTTATCACTACCCGGTACAAAATCAAATGATTTTTTTCCTTTTTTTCTTTATAATAATTTCCTTTTTTTCAGGTTTTGTATTTGTTTCAGGGGATACGGTAATGGCCGCACAAAACTTTGTCTTTTTGCAAAAAAAGATGGAGAAGCTGAAAAACAACATTAACCAACTTCAACTAGCCTGCGGCCATTTCCCCGGAACATTTTTACGGAATCAACCAAGTTCTCCTTTTTTAGTATTATTATGGTTTCCTTCCGGCAACCCTTTCCCGGGGTTGCCGGTTTTTTGTTGCCCGCTATTTCACCAACCCGCTGATGTGAAGGGAGACGCCCGGCGCTCAGGTCTTGGTTTTCAGGAAAGGAGGAGCTATGTGGCGTAGGATGATGCATAAAAGGACGCTGGCCCTGCTCATGTTGTTGTTGTTGGCAGCAGGCTGTCGAAAAAAGACCGATTATGATGAGCTGCCCGTTCCGGTAGCGGCCCAGCTCCATGAACTGTTTCATGAGCAACAACGCGCCATAGCCATTTCCTTCCGCACCCTGGAAGATTATCCCTGCGGGAACTTCCAGATTATTTATTCTTATCAACAGGACGATGGGAACC
>JBEPWN010000291.1:0-4248 GCA_041642395.1 Marinilabilia sp.
AACTCAGGAATACCCGGAACCGGCGGATAATGAGTGAAATTGTCGTCAATGGCTTGCTTAGCAGCTTCTTTAACGTATTCAGAAGTCGGAAAATCCGGTTCTCCAACACTTAAATTGATGATATCTATTCCTGTAGCCTGAAGTTCCCGACTTCTTTGAGACATTGCTATAGTTTCTGATTCAGGCAATTGAGCAAGACGCTGTGAAAGTTTTTCCATAAACATTTATTGGTTAATTCCGGATTTCCAAGACATTGGGTATGTTTGTTTTTCGGATGGTATTATTGTTTCTAAAATGTTGGAAACAATAAATCATCGCAGGGAATATGAATCCACAAAAATAGACTATTTTTTGCGGTGGACAAGTAATATTGGTTCCAGTCGTGAGTAATCTTTTTCATTATTTTTAGTTCCTCAGGACACAAGTGATTATATTTGTACTTACGTATATATTTTAAAGCATTACAAATACCACAAGCATCCATGGAAACACAAAATATATTATGGGTTTTAATACCCATCGTTACAATAGCTGTCTTTACACTAATTCTTGTCAAATGGTTTCTCGATCATGATGCACGGCGACGTCGTCAGGAATTTTTATTGCAAACCAATCAGACAATACTAAAACATAAACTTCAGGCCTTTGAGCGTTTTACATTGTATCTGGAACGCATATTTCCCGAATCATTGGTTTTGCGGGAGCAACAAAAAGAGATGAATGCTTTCAAGTTGCAAAATCAGCTTCTGAAAACAATCCGAACTGAATTTAACCATAATATGGCCATGCAGATCTATATGTCACGTGAAACGTGGGAACTCATAAAAAAAGCGCGCGAAGAAGTTGTACGTTTGATAAATACATCTGCCACCCAGGTTCCCCCGAATGTCCCTTCCTTCGAACTGGGACGTCGAATTATTGAGGGTGCCGGTAATTCTGCTAATCTGGCGGTACGAAAAGCATTGAACAGCATCAACAAAGATGTGGAAGAAATGGGAATAAGATGATATCCGGGTAAAAAAGAAAGAAGCCGCCCCCAACACGTAGGGGCGACTTCGGTCTTAAAGGAAAGGAAAAAAAAACTTTTAAATTTCTTCTTAATTTCTTTCAGCTTTTAGCTTTTCAGCCATTAACTGTCCCAGTGTACGACAGTCATCGTATTTTTGTTTCTTTAATGCGTGCTTTTCTTCAACGGGTTCACCAATTAATTCCCATTTGAGGGTATCGCCAAACTCTTTCAGTCGTTTGGCAGCTGTGCCAGCCCATGTAAATGAGCCTAATACGCCAAAATAATGGTTTTTAACTCCAATATGCTTTAATTTGGTGACCAAAGCATCCATATTGGGATGTAGCTCATTGGTATATGTGGGACTGCCCAAAATAATGCCCTTGTACTTAAAAATATCTGAAATAATGTATGAAGAATGGGTTTTTGATACGTCATACATTCGAATTTCTTTAATCCCCTCTTCAGCCAGTGCCCGTGCTGTGACTTCAGCCATTTCTTCGGTATGCCCATACATGGAGGCAAATGCAATGACAACCCCTTCCTGCGTCTGAAAACTGCTCCAGTTCTCATACATCTGCAGGACTTCAGCAATGTGACTTCTGATGACAGGTCCATGTGTAGAGGCAATCATTCTGATTTCAAGTCCCGAAAGTTTTTCCAGGGTTTTTTGCACAGGACTGCCATATTTACCCACAATGTTTGAGTAATAACGTCGCATTTCATCATGAAAGTATGAAAAATCCATTTCATCATCGAAAATACCGCCATCAAGTGTACCAAAACTGCCAAAAGCATCGGCTGAAAAAAGAACTTTTTGCGATTTCTCATAGGTGACCATAGTTTCGGGCCAATGTACCATGGGAGCAAGATAAAACTTAAGAGTATGGTTGCCCAATTCTATTTCGTCACCCTCTTTAACCTCCACCATATTATCGGTGATGCCAAAAAATCCTTCAATCATGGGAAGGGTTTTTTTATTGCCGACTATTTTCATCCCCGGATATAACTGCCGGATGATATTTACCGATCCGGCATGATCCGGCTCCATATGATTGATTACTAAATAATCGATAGAACGATCACCAATAGCAGAACGTATTTTTTTTAAAAACTTCTCAACCTGGCCAATTTCCACAGTATCGATCAAAGCAACTTTTTCGTCTTTAATCAGATACGAATTGTAGGCAACTCCCCGTGGCAAGGGCCACATATTTTCGAACAATTGAGTGCGGCGGTCGTTAACTCCCAGATAATAAATATTGTCGGACAAATGAACAGGTTGGTACATTACAAATAGATTGTTAGATTATTAGATATTAGATTGTTAGATTATTAGATGGATCATCCTGAAGCTTCGGGACTAAAAAACAACCTCTTAACATACTAAAAAATTTAAAATTCAATCGTTTGGCTGTCAGGCAATTAAAAAAAATAACGGACTATTGAAATTATATAGTGATGGTTTAAAACAATAGTCTGTTAAGCTTTTGAAAGTATCTGATAATAAATGGTTTGAGCAACAATGGCAAATGACTGCAACTTATTGCTAATAAAAACTTTGCGTCTTTCAGAATCCGTAGCTTCAGCGTAGGGTTTCTTTGTGTCTCTCAGAATCCGTAGTTCAACGAAGGATTACTCTGCGTTTAAGCTTTTTTTAACGGACTATTGTTAAAAGTTACTGTTTTCTTATCAACAGCCAAACATCGCTGTATTTAGAATAATTTCTGCGGATGGAAGCAATATTCTGCCGGGCAGAATTTTCTTCATTGTAAGCGGCGACTGACACCCGGAATAAATTATTCTCATTTTCGAGAATTACCGGAACAAATCCCTCACTGATCAGATCATTTTTATAAGTACGTGCATTGTCCAGATAACGGAACGAACCAATTATGACATAATATTTAAAAATCGTATCGTCTTTTTCATTCACATCAACTGATGTGACTCTTTCTTCACGCACAACAATTTCAGACTCTTTACTCTCCTGCTGATCGTCTCTCACCTCTATCCCGTCGTCCTTTCCGCCATCAGCATAGGGAGATTGATCCATTTTGGATGACCCCCTTCGCAGCGAACTGCATGAGGCCAGCAGGATCACAGAAAGAACCAGGAATACAACTTGTTTTATCATATTTTTATATCTAATTTAAAATGTAATAATTCAATACAATACTCCGTTAAAGTTTTGTAATTTCTTGACTTTTAATTGCTTAAATCTTGTGAATTATTTACGCGGATGAACAGATTATCAAACCTAAGGGGAAATTCGGGATACTATTCATCTTAAATCTTATATTTAAAAATCTAACGGTCTATTGCAATACTTCGTTTAATTTTTTACAAATTATTGATAATAATATATTTGCAGCAGAATAACAGTTAAGTATAACTCATTCTTAATAAAAACTTTGCGTCATTGCGCCTCTGCGTTTAGGCTTTTATTAACGGACTAATTGAGTATCACCACTAAAATCGGCATCAAAATTGCAAAAAAAATCATTGGAAACAAACAAAAACAGGAACCGAACATTCATTATAAAGTTCTATTTTTGCCTTTTCAAAATTAATACAATTCAATATCAATGGCCATAAAACATATGCATAAACGTCAAAAGGGATCAGGGAAAAAATTATTTCGTTTTCTCATCTTTGCCACAGTGATTGTAGCTGTTGGTGCTTACTTCTTGTTTAAAGTCCAACAAAAAGCACTTGCACCGAATGTTGAAATCGAAGGAAATAATAGTGCCAGTTTTTATGTTCCTACCCAGGCAACTTATGAAGAGATAACCACTCTTTTCTCAATTTCAGGCCATTTAAAAAGTATCGATAATTTTAAATGGATGGCTGAAAAAAAAGGATATCCAAAAAATATCAAACCAGGGCATTATCTGCTTCGTGACGGAATGAATAACAATGAACTGGTGAATATGCTCAAAGGAGGTTTACAAACTCCCGTCAAGCTTACATTCAGCAATGTGCGAACAAAGCATGACCTTGCTGGAAAAGTGGCTCAATCCATTGAGGCTGATTCTATTTCCCTGTTGTCCATTTTAAGTGACAGTATTGCTTTGGCTGAACTTGGATTCACCCCGGCCACTGTTTATGCCATGATATTACCCAATACTTACGAAATATGGTGGAATACCGATGCAGAAGGATTCCTGAAGCGTATGCACCATGAATATGAAAAATTCTGGACAGAAGACCGCCTCAAATATGCCGAATCTGCCGGACTG
>JBEPWN010000292.1:0-4243 GCA_041642395.1 Marinilabilia sp.
AGGTTCAAACATTTTTATATTTCAACCTTTTCCGGGCGTTGACCACCTCCCAATCACAAAAACAATCTGTTAGCCGGCATTTTGAATGTTTCTGATCATACTGCTAAAGTACTCGTGCTCCGTGCACAAAAAAAGCACGGAAGAAATTATTATTTCTTTCAAACTTCAGCAAAAGTTACCGGCATTTGTTTTTGCCACATCTGAAAATACTTACCCTTTTGCTCATAAAGCTCAAAGTGCGTTCCTTCCTCCATTAAGTGGCCATCCTTTAAAACCACAATTTTATCGGCATCCATTACAGTACTTAATCGGTGGGCTATTACAATTATGGTTTTACCTTCTGATTTAAGTTGGTTAATGGTTCCTTGCACATAACTTTCCGATTCCGGATCAAGTGAAGAAGTCGCTTCATCGAGCAATAAAATTTCCGGATTCCTGTAAAGAGCCCTGGCTATTGCCAAACGTTGCTTTTGACCGCCTGAAACTGATGCGCCGTTTTCCCCCAGATAAGTATCAAACCCTGCCGGAAGTTTTTCAATAAAATCCAGTATCCCCAATTGCTTGCAAATTGATAAAACCCGCTCCATATCGGGTTGAAATTCTCCTACGGCAATATTTTCAATTACATTCCCGGCAAACAAGTCCAGTTTTTGCGGAACACTGGAAACCAATCGCCTTAAACTGTGATTGGTAAAATAATTAATATTGTGTTCCCCGATGTAAATACTTCCGTCATCCAATGAATACAACTTTTGTAATAGCGACGCCAGAGTTGTTTTCCCCGAACCGCTTTCTCCGATAATAGCTGTTAACTCGCCTTTGGGAATAACAAGATTGAAGTCTTCAAAAACATCAACGCGCGTCCCATAACTGAATTTTATCTTTTCGAACCGGATATCACCCAGCAAATCTTTGCGAAGTTCTATCTTGTTCTCATCAGATTCTCTTTCCAGATCCATAATTTCAAATAGGCGATCAGAGGCAATAAGGGCATTTTGAATGGTTTTATTCATTTCTACCAACTGGGCAGCAGGGGAAGTAAAATATCCAAGAATGGCATAAAAAGAAAGCAACTCACCAGGTGTTATGGTCCGGTCAATCACAAAATATGAACCGGTCCACAACAAAACAATAACAAATGCCCTGTTTAAAAATTCAGAAGAATTTCCTGCAAAAATGGAGTTGATTCCTGATCTATAAACAGTTTTTAGAAGTTTTATAAAACGCGTTTCCGTTTTGATGTTTGCAAAATCTTCTAATCCAAACTGTTTAATGGTCTTTACGGAATTGAGCGACTCTACCAACTGACTCTCAAGGTCCGCACCGTGCTCCATCAGTTTTCGTTCTCTCTTTTTGTTCAGCTTATTTACAAGGAAATAAATCAACACATAAAGGGGAATCACAATGGCCATAATCAAAGCCAGTTTCCAGCTGTAAATAAACATGAGAGTAAAGGAAAAAATAACAATAAAAATATTCACAATCAAAGAAACGGCAGTGTCATTAATAAAAGCCCGGATTTTTACAGCATCATTAATCCGTGAAATAATCTCACCCACACGCATGGTATCAAAAAACCGCTGGGGCAGTTTCAGCAAATGCTTATAATATCCAAGAATCAATTGTGCATCAATTTTTTGACCGGTATGCAGCATTAATACGCTCTTAGAGGCTCCTATGAAAATTTGAAAAAGCAACAATACAACCATGGCTACACTCAAAATATTAAGGAGGTTTGTGTTGCCATTCACCAATACATGATCCGTAATTTTTTGAATATAAACAGAAGTGGTCAATCCCAACAGGGTATAAACAACAGCCCCTATAAGTGCTTGTACCAATATGCTTTTGTGTGGTCTTAACAAAAAAAAGAACCTTTTTAGATTAGAGACCTTTTCGTTTGCTTCTGTAAAATTTTCTCCCGGAGCCATAAGCAATAAAACCCCGGTCCAGATTTCGGAAAATTCATCAATCTCCATTTTGTGCATCTCCCCATCAGCAGGATCCATGTACTCTATCTGTTCATCCCTTACTTTATAGATTACCACATAATGGTGTAAAACTTTATTAATCACAACATGCGCAATAGTTGGCAGAGGAATTTTGGGCAAGGCATCAACACCTCCTTTCACTCCTTTGGCAGTAAAACCCATTTTTTCGGAAGCCTTTAAAAGCCCCAAAACATTGGTTCCTTTTTTATCTGTACCGGCCATTTGACGGATACGTGAAACCGGAAGTTTTAATTTATAATGAGCCGCTATAGAAGCCAGACAGGCTGCGCCACAATCAGTAATATCGCGCTGTTTAATTTTTACCGGCATTTATATAATTTTAGGGTTAAGCCAATCATCAACTTTATCAAACAATAATTGAAACAGAGTCCGTCGATTCAACACAAATCTTCCAGTCAAAGTCATCCCTTTTTTCAGGTAGCCTTCCTGCCCTGATTTTAATTTCAGATAAGATTCAGGAAGAGTGCAACGGACTTTAAAAAAAGGCTGATTATCGAAGAGAGTCACATCATCAGATATTTTTGAAACTTCACCCTCCAAAAGCCCCCATTGGTTATAGTCAAAAGCATCAAATTGAAAACGTACTTCTTGTCCGCTTCTTAAATATCCAATATCTGATGGAGAAACATAACATTCGACAATCAATTCATCATCAGGTGATATCTCTGCAAGTTGTTGACCCGGACTCACAAAGCTTCCAGCCTGAACACCGGTAACATTCAACAAACTACCGGAAACCGGAGCAGTTATTAAATACCGGCCTTTCTCGTCTATTAATTGCTCAATAGATGAGAAGGCATCTTCATTTTCAAGTTCGATACGGGTAATCTCACTCTGCCAGGCATTTTGCGATTTTTGTTTGTAAAGCTCTAACTGCGATTTAGCTGTCGCCAGACTATTTTTACTTTTTAAATAATCTATTTCAGCGGTAACTTTTTCATTATAAAGATATTCTAACTGATCAAAATCTTCCTGAAGAAGTTCCAACTTAATCTGAAATTCTCTTATTCCGGCTTTATATTTATTCCATTCATGTTTGTATTTTGATGTATTAATTTTTTGAGGTCTTTTTTCTATTAAACAACTGAGATCCTCTAAAAATGAATGATTCATTTTAACAGTTCTATTGTAATTGTCCAATTGCGCATTAATTCGACCCGAAACCAATACCATAAGTGTATCGCCGTGTTGAACCCTGCGTCCTTCTTCAAGAAAAGAATTCCTGACCTTACCATAAACAGCCGGCATCAATGAAGTGCTTTCATTTTTTGTTCTTACAACACCCGAACTCTGAGAAGTTACATCAACATAAATAAGAGGCAATAAGGCCATTGCCGCGATGATTAAAAAAACCAGGCTTGCATAAATCCATTTAAAAGGCATACTGTTTGCTGCGAAATGAGCTTCAGTTGAATGTTGTATTATTTCGGGAGGAAATAGTTGTTGGGTCATTTATTTCTTTAGGTTAAAGGTTTTAATAAAAATTTAATACAAAAATATTTTTCTTCCGTGCACAAAAAAAGCACGGAAGAACTTAGTTCTTTTTATAAAATTCACATGGTCATCCCGGATAGAGACGAAAAACGTAATTCCTGAAATATTTTATTTGCTTTGAATCCTCCCGCAGTGTTTTGTATTTGGTTATTATCAATTACTTCACACTCAAAATTGATACGTAATCTTGTATTGCTGGTATACCGATAACTTTGACAGACTCTGAAGTAATTAATTTCAACACCGTAGCTTCTTAATTCATCGAGGTAATTATACAATTGGCGGCGACTAACCCCAATATTTCGAGCCAATTCTTCAGGGGTTCCGGTTCGTCTTTTCCTAATTAACTTATCAATTTTCTCAAGTCGCTCAATATGCTTAATATAATTCATGGCAAAGGTTTTGGGTTAAAAAATTTACATAAAGAAGTTGTTTTTCCTGAAATACATGAAATGAAAGAAGAATCGCATTTGTTGGCAGAAGTAATAAAATATCATAATAATGGGCTTGTCGGGTTACATATTAAAAGCAAAATAAACTAAAAAAAAGAACTTATCAAAATTTTATTTTTTTTTAAAATCCAGAAATTCAGACAAAAACGAATCTTGTAAAACAAAACAGTTCCCACAGTTATGTTGTAAAGCATCAAATGAAAAAGATAATATATGAATTTGAAAATCGTGACATGAAACCAATTAAATCCGCCATTCCAGGAACAATAATCCAGAGCTTCCAGC
>JBEPWN010000293.1:0-4242 GCA_041642395.1 Marinilabilia sp.
CGTGCAATATAAAAGGCACGGGCCAGCGCAGCGGGAATATCTTCGGCTCTTCTAACCTGATAATTCCATTTCGTGACAGGCTGAGTGACGCCAACCACGTCAGTTTCCTGGAAGGCATCTGTGCCCAGCAGGGGAGATGCAACCTGCCCGGTAATAACCACCAGTGGCGTGGAATCCATCATTGCATCGGCCAGGCCGGTGACTGTATTGGTCGCTCCCGGCCCTGAAGTGGCAAAGCAAACTCCTATTTTTCCGGTTACCCTGGCATAACCCTGGGCTGCATGAACAGCACCCTGTTCGTGACGGGTAAGTACGTGGTGGATTTGATCATGGTAATTGTGAAGCGCATCATATATGGGCATGATGGCTCCTCCCGGATAACCAAAAATTGTACTGATCCCTTCGCTAAGCAAAACTTGCATGAGTGCTTCAGATCCGCTCATCTTCTTTTTTTCTGTTCCTTTTTCGTTCATCAGCAATTGTGATTGTGGTTCCATAATTTTTATGGTTGAATGTTGCGTTTGAGAATTACCTACTTTTTATATCATTCTGACAGCTCCTTTGTCAGCTGATGAAACCATGGATGCATAAGCTTTCAGTGCTCCTGAAACAGCCCGGTCTCTGGGGGCTGGCTTAAATGCGTTTTCGCCCTTGCTTAGTTCTTTTTGGCGTCGCTTTTCCATTTCTTCATCAGTAATGTCCACGTTGATGCTCCTTTTGGGAATATCAATGATGATCCTGTCTCCTGTCTCAACCAGTGCTATTTCCCCGCCGGCTGCTGCCTCGGGCGATACATGTCCGATTGAGAGGCCTGAGGTTCCGCCGGAGAATCGCCCGTCGGTAATAAGAGCGCATTCTTTGCCGAGATGTCTTGATTTTATATATGATGTTGGGTAGAGCATTTCCTGCATGCCTGGTCCTCCTTTGGGACCTTCATATTTTATTATTATGACATCGCCGGCTTTAACTTCACCTGAGAGTATGCTGTCGCAGGAACTATCCTGTGACTCATAAACGCGGGCTGTTCCTTCGAAGCGAAGAATGGACTCGTCAACCCCGGCGGTTTTTACAATACACCCTTTTGTGGCAATGTTACCCGAAAGTACAGCTAATCCGCCGTCTTGTGAATAGGCGTTTTCAACGTTTCGAATACATCCTTTTTCACGATCCAAATCAAAGGAATCGTAGATTGTATTTTGTGATCCGAGTACCAGATTTCGAAAACCTGCGGGCGCACTTTTATACTTTTCCCGGGCTATGTCAATAACTTGAGAGCTCATCAGGTCGAAATCCTTAATGGCATCGGCCAGGGAAGGGTAATCGATGCGACTCACAGAAGTATCCAGCAGATTGTGTCTTGCAAGTTCGGCCAGAATTCCCAAAATTCCGCCGGCTCGGTTAACGTCCTGAATGTGGTAATCGCTGTTGGGGGCTACTTTGCATAAAACGGGGGTTTTCGGTGAAAGGGCATCAATATCTTTCATGGTAAAATCTACTCCTGCTTCATGGGCTATGGCCAAAAGATGGAGCACAGTGTTGGTAGATCCGCCCATAGCGATGTCAAGGGTCATGGCGTTCATAAATGCTGCCTTTGATGCTACGGATCGGGGCAATACAGAATCATCGCCATCGCGATAATGGCGGTATGCCAGATCTACAATTTTGCCGGCTGCTTCTTCGAATAGTTTTTTGCGATTGGCATGTGTTGCAACAATGGTTCCATTACCGGGAAGTGCCAGTCCAAGGGCTTCGTTGAGACAATTCATCGAGTTGGCGGTAAACATTCCGCTGCACGATCCGCATGTGGGACAAGCATTTTGTTCAACAGCCATTACATCTTCGTCAGAGACACTATCATCAGCCGACATGACCATTGCGTCGATCAGGTCAAGTGCTTTCCCATTATTGTTGCCTGCTTCCATCGGACCGCCTGATACAAATATGGTGGGGATATTCAGCCGCATGGCTGCCATCAGCATTCCGGGGGTTATTTTATCGCAGTTGCTGATGCAGATCATAGCATCTGCCCGGTGGGCGTTTACCATATATTCCACACTGTCTGTAATGAGGTCTCGTGATGGGAGAGAGTAAAGCATGCCATCGTGCCCCATTGCAATACCATCGTCCACGGCTATTGTATTAAATTCGGCTGCAAAACAGCCCTGCTTTTCGATTATCTGTTTTAATTCCTGACCAATATGATGAAGGTGCACATGTCCGGGAACAAACTGGGTGAAAGAATTGACAATGGCCACGAGTGGTTTTCCCATTTGCTCATCCTTCATTCCGTTCGCCCGCCAAAGGCTTCTGGCTCCTGCCATTTTCCGGCCCTGTGTAGTTGTATTGCTTCGTAATGGTCGCATCATTGTTTGATAACTTTCTGGTTCAAATTAAAAACCCCTCTCACGCTGAAGTGAGAGGGGTTTAAAAACGTTTGCTATAATTAGCTATACACCATTCTCACTTCTTCCTGGTTGTCCCACGAGGATTATAATATTGACGAGAATAAGTGATAGAAAAAGGTTCATATTAAATGTTCAAATTCATTTGTTCTTTGCAAATGTATATATTTTGTGCATAACATCAAGCATTTTGTTACAAAAAAAATGATTTTTGTTGCATTTTAATGATATTACACCCTTTTGGGCTAATGAAATCATAGTTCTGAATGATTTAAAAATTGAATATTCACAGAGCCATTTTTTGTTGATGTTCCTTTAGTTCTTGCCATTTTCTTTATTATATACTGTTCCTGATGCTATTATATTTTGTTTTTCCTGGCTGGGCAGATAATGAGAATAAAGAGCTAATGACAAGGCGCAAAATATAAACTGAATTTTTCTCATAAATTGGAGGTTGGTTCCTGTTTATCAGTATTAATGATTGACAAGAAATGCGCCAATTGTTTTTTTAGAAAACCTGAAATTATAAAAAAACCTAATAAGGATCATCAAAAACAAAACAAAATGTAATTAAACAATGATTAATAATAGTAATTTGAAATGCTCGTTAACAATTTGTATTTTTGTGGGTTGAAAACTACAAACCAAAATAAAACAGGTAAGTATGAGTAAAATTCAAGTAGCAGTAGTAAGTTACGGAAATATTGGAAAATTTGCCGTGGAAGCTGTTGAGGCAGCGCCTGACATGGAATTGGCCGGCGTTGTGCGACGTTCAAAAGGGAATAATCCACCAGAATTAGCAAATGTCAAAGTCGTTACTGATATTTCAGATTTAGGAAAAGTTGATGTTGCAATACTTTGTTCGCCAACCAGAAGCATCCCTGAAACTGCCAAGAGTATTTTGGCTAAAGGCATCTGTACGGTTGACAGCTTCGATATTCACGGAGACGAAATGTTGAAACTGCGAAACCTCCTGGATGAAGCAGGAAGAAAGCATAACTCTAAAGCGATAATTTCAGCCGGTTGGGATCCGGGTAGTGATTCTGTGGTTCGTACTCTTTTAAAAGCTATGGCCCCTAAAGGACTTACTTATACCAATTTCGGACCAGGAATGAGTATGGGGCATTCTGTGGTTGCTAAAGATAAAGACGGAGTGATCGATGCACTTTCAATGACCATACCTACCGGAACAGGGATTCACCGTCGTATGGTTTATGTTCAGCTTGAGGAAGGCGCCAGTCTTGATAAGGTGAGCAAGGATATTAAAACCGACAGCTATTTCAGCAATGACGAAACCCACGTAATGGCCGTGCCCAGTGTTGACGAATTAAAAGATATGGGACATGGAGTTTTACTTGAGCACAAAGGTGTTTCAGGACAGACCCAGAATCAATTGTTTGAATTTCATATGAGAATTAATAATCCTGCGCTTACCTCACAAATTCTTGTGTCGTGTGCACGGGCAGTGTTGAAACAAGCACCCGGGTCATATACCATGCCCGAAATTGCTCCTTTGGACTATCTCTTTGGCGATAAGGAAGCCTTGTTGAAAACACTTGTATAATTTGATGTAGTCCTTTCTCCAACAAAGGACTACTGTTTGTTTCTGCTTTGACAAATCACCTATGTTGTAAAAGCAGAATGAATGTTTGATATTTTAATCCGGGGCAGTGCCCCGGGTTGATATATCTTAGTTCCAGTGATGTCTTCAGGTAGAGTCTCAAAACCTCGTACAAACATTATTTCATTATTTTTATTGCAGATGGCATGAAATGGTTGCCATGGCAGGGATGTTTTTTTGCCTATATTGTGAAGAAGGATTTTTTTTGATTGTTAATAA
>JBEPWN010000294.1:0-4239 GCA_041642395.1 Marinilabilia sp.
GGATGATCTGCCTTCCATCCACAACAACCCTTCCGTTAAAGCCGTATCCAGGCGCCAAATTGTTCAGGCAATGGCAGCATCGGCCGAGACGGCCCGTGGAGTAAAGGTTTATGGGGTCGACCCTGCGACAGAATCTGATGTTATAAACCTTCCCGAAAAAATTGTAGAAGGAAACTGGTTTGAATCACCCTATTCGAGGCAAGTCGTCATTGGCGAAAAGCTGGCAGAACAGTTACAACTCAAATTACACTCGCGATTGATTCTAAGATTTCAGGATATGGAAGGCACGCTTACCGGTGGTGCATTTCGGGTTGCCGGTATATTTCGTACAGCCAATACTTCATTCGACGGCAGTCATGTGTGGATCGAAATCAATCATCTTGCAAAATTGCTGGAAACTTCGCCGGATAAGTTTCATTCAATGGTCGTCCGCCTTCATGATGCAGACAATGCAATGGACGTAGCCGGAAAACTGGACAATCAACTTCCGCATGCCGAAGTGCTGCCCTGGAAAGAACTCAGTCCTGAGTTGGGTTATTTAACCGAGCTGGGCAACACATACTTATATTTCTTTATTATCATTATCCTGCTGGCACTCAGCTTTGGCATTATAAATACAATGCTGATGGTGGTTCTTGAGCGGGTACGGGAAATTGGGATGCTTATGTCTGTTGGCATGTCAAGAGGCCGCATTTTTGGCATGATCGTGCTGGAAACTGTTATGCTTTCAACAACCGGGGGAATACTGGGCATAATCATCGGAATGCTGGTGGTTTGGCGGCTAAGCATCACTGGCATTGACCTGACGGTATGGAGTACCGGACTTACTGAAATGGGATTTAATCCGATTGTTTACCCCGAATGGGATGTAACGCTGGTATTGAATATAACGCTCCTGGTAATACTAACCGGAATACTGGCATCATTGTACCCTGCCTGGAAAGCTCTGAAGTTGAACCCTTCAGAGGCAGTACGCGTAATTTGATAATATAAGTGATTCATTGAAAACATTCAGATAAGCTTTTGCAAATGCCTGTTAAAGTGTTATTTATATATCGAGATTCATTACCCTAACTTTCAAAGATTAAAAACTTTACGCCTGCCTGGCGATAAATGAGAAATAAGATTAGTTGGACAAATAAATGTTCTTTCATATTACAAATATGCCAATATGAAAAACAGCAGACAGGTCATTATACCTTTGTGTTAAAGCTTATTAAATAGGACCTGCTTAAAAACAATTAATGACTTAGAATTAAAGTATTTAAAAATAATTGTCTTCTTTAAAGTGCAAGGGTTTTAAGGCAACTCTTAACTTAAGTCTGCACTCGAGAAGAAAAATTGTTACCATGTTTTATTCGAAAGAATTCTTTTGTGATTAAAAAGATTCATAATTTAAAGACGCGGTGGCCAGTCCGATTTCCGGGCCGGTGGATGGCGGGAAGCCAAAATGGGCGACTTTAAAGGGCTTGCGCAATGGCCGGAAATTTTGGCTTTCGCGGGGAGATAGGTTAAATCGGACTAGACCTTTTTGGTTCCTTTTTGGGGCAATGCCAAAAAGAACATCAATTAAAGAATCAAAAATTGGGCTGCTGACTTTTTCAGCAGCCTAAAATAAACTATTGATTGAAACAACAAAAACATAAATATCATGTCAATCATAACCATCAAAGATTTGTATAAAACATACAATAGCAGTCAGGTACCCGTTCATGCACTGAATGGAGTTGATTTATCCTTCGATGAAGGTGAGTTTGCTGCAATTGTTGGTCCTTCCGGATCCGGGAAAACCACTTTACTCAATATCATCGGGGGACTGGATGATCCGGACAAGGGAAAAGTCATTATTGACGAAACAGAAATAAATGATCTTTCGCGGGGCAAAAAAATAAATTTCCGTCTGCATCACATCGGATTTATTTTCCAGGCTTACAACCTGATCCCGGTATTAACCGCACGTGAAAATATAGAGTTTATTTTAGATCTTCAGGGAACGCCCAAATCAGAACGGCGCAAAAGAAGCTCGGAACTGCTTGAAGCAGTGGGCATCCCGGAAAAGGCAGACATCAGACCCCGTCAGCTCTCCGGCGGACAGCAACAGCGTGTGGCAGTAGCCAGGGCACTCGCATCGCGCCCCAGATTTATTCTGGCCGACGAACCCACCGCCAATCTTGACACAGCATCAGCTGAAAATCTGCTTTCCATTATGGAAGAACTGAATCGCAAGGAAAAGACAACTTTTATATTTTCCACCCATGATGCCCGCGTTGTAAAAATGGCCCGCCGGGTAGTTACCCTTGAAGATGGAAAAATTAAAACCGACAAAATACAATGAAAAATTTTATCCTGACCACATTGCTTGTTCTGACAACCATGAATCTAAAATCCCAGATAAAAGCAGACGGTTATGCAGGAATAATGCCTGCCTTCTTCTACCTTGATCAGATGGAAGAAGGGTTATGGGAAAATGTAATACATCAACGACTCAATCTCAGCTATGATTTTTCCCCTTCAATGATAGGCGTAGTACAGTTCCGAAATCGCCTGATCTGGGGCGAAACAGTAGAAAAAATTCCCGGATACACAGCGCTGGTCAACAGCGACAACGGCCGGCTCGACATGTCATACAATATTGCTTCGGGATCTTCAGCAATCCTGAATATGACGGTTGATCGACTCTGGCTTGATTTTTACCTTGGAAAATTGCAGATCAAGGCCGGTCGGCAACGAATCAATTGGGGTCAGTCGATGGTCTGGAATCCCAACGATATATTCAATGCCTATTCATATTTTGATTTTGATTATCCCGAACGTCCCGGAATTGACGGACTGCGTCTTCAGCTTTATACAGGTATGACATCGCAGGTGGAAGCGGTATTCAAACTGGACCACCGGAACCGCAAAACCATGGCCTTACGTTACCTCTTCAATGCAGGAAAGTACGACTGGCAGGTATTGGGCGGGCGGCTTAATGACAGAGACTGGACAGCAGGAATGGGTTGGTCGGGACAAATCGGAGACGCCGGATTTTATGGAGAAAACACTTTGTTGATCCCTGACCGGGAAGGAGAACATGAGACATTCATTTCTTCCATCGGAGTCAATTATACTTTTAAAAGCTCAATGATGATCCGTGGCGAATTTCTTTATAGCAGCAACCTTCCTGACAAAGTTGGTAGCTTTTCTGATTTTATGGCCGGACAGGCATCTTTAAGGAATTTGAGCGTTGCCAAATACACAGGTTTTACCGCCGTACAGTATCAATTTACACCATTGTTCAACGGAACCCTTTCGACTATGATTTTTCCAGGATCAAAAGCCTTATATTTTGGTCCTTCATTCGAATATTCGTTGAAACAGAATTTGTTTTTTTCAACGTTTCTCAACTGGTTCCTCAACAAAACAGAGCAAACAGGTAATACTACAGATTTTCAGGGAATGGTAAGACTGAAATGGCATTTTTAAATATATGTCTGAAGCTTTTGAAAATGATGCTTTACTAAAATGTTAAGAGTTTTCTGGATATTCTTATTTTTCTTTCTTAATATGATACATTAAACCCGGCAATGACCATTTGAAAATTTAGATGGAGCTGACCATCAGAAAAATATAAGTTTTAGTTTAACTGATAGGAATAACAAGCTGTGAATCGGTGACTTAAAAAGTACTTTATATCGAATAATCTATTGAATCAGTATTATCATGAAAAAATTACATATAATCATGATCATCGCATTAACAGGCATTGGGAGTCATTTTATGCTATCCCAGCCAATAGGCAATGAAGGCGACCTGACAGGTTCTGTCAACGAGAAAATAAAACTTCCCGAACCGGAATACGAAAGTACCACATCGGTGGAAAAGGCCTTAAAACAAAGAAGATCGGTGAGAGAATACAAAAATGATCCGCTTCTTCTTTCAGAAATATCGCAACTACTATGGGCCGCCCAGGGAATTTCAGATCCGGCAAAAAATTACAGAACAGCACCATCTGCAGGCGCCCTCTATCCCCTTGAATTGTATCTGCACATAGAAAATGCCAGGGGCATTTCCAAAGGGATTTATAAATATAATCCTAATGACCACGAGCTTACCAAAGTCCGCGACGGAAGCTTTCTGACTGAGTTATACAGGGCCGCACTGAGCCAGTCACCGGTTAAAGAAAGTGCCATTACAATTGTGTTTGCGGCGGTGTACGAACGAACAACCACAAAGTACAATGACAGAGGCATCAGGTAT
>JBEPWN010000295.1:0-4235 GCA_041642395.1 Marinilabilia sp.
TTAGTTTTTCGAGATCTTTTTCATACCGCGAAATGGTGTTTTCAAGTTTTTTGTCACTGTCGCGTACCGATTGTCTTTTTTGTTCCCAGTACCGCTTGTCGCGGATGATTTCCCGTAAGTGCTTGTCAAAATTAATATGGTCTTCACCCAGCCGTTCTTTTGCTTTTTGCAATATGTTTTCGGGCAATCCGGTTTTTCGTGCAATTTCAAAAGCGAACGAACTTCCCGGTTGTCCCATTTCAAGTTTAAAAAGAGGTTGTATGTGATGGGTGTCGAAAAGCATTGCCCCGTTAATAATTCCCTCATTTTCGGAAGCAAAATGTTTAAGATTTGTATAGTGGGTGGTAATCACACCATATACCTGTTGCTGGTTTAGCTGATCAAGAACGGCTTCGGCAATGGCACCCCCCAGCATTGGTTCGGTTCCTGTGCCGAATTCATCGATTAGCAACAGGGATTTGTTGTTGCAATGACGAAGAAACTTTTTCATATTCAGCAGGTGGGAGCTGTAGGTACTCAGGTCATTTTCGATGGACTGCTCATCACCGATATCCATGAAGATGGAGTCGAAAAAACCCATCTGTGAAACATTACCCACCGTAACCGGAAGGCCGCACTGAAGCATGTATTGAAGCAGGCCTACTGTTTGCAGACAAACTGATTTTCCACCTGCATTGGGACCTGAAATGAGCAGTATCCGTTGTTGATCATTGAGCTCGATATCCAGAGGAACCACCGGTTTTCCGGCTTCCTTATTTTGAAGATACAACAAGGGATGCACAGCTTTATCCCAATTGAACTTTGTTTGATTGTTGACTTTGGGGACTATGGCTTTGATGCGCCTGGCAAAAAGTGCTTTGGCTCTGATGAAATCAATGATGCCCATGAAATGAAACGCGTAAAGGATTTCGTCGAGATAGGGACGTAATAATTCTGAAACATCAGAAAGAATACGGACCAGTTCCCGACGCTCAGCATACCCCAATTCCCTGATGTCGTTGTTAATTTCTACAATTTCAGTCGGTTCAATATATGAAGTTTTTCCAGTGGACGATTCGTCCTGAACAATACCGGAAATTTTGCGTTTGTTGGCCGAAAGGATGGGAATTACCGCACGCCCGTCACGAATGGTCAGCGTTGCATCCGGGTCCACAATGCCAGCCTGTTGGGCCCGCTTCATGATGGCGGCCATTTTTCCGGATATGCTGCTTTGTTTGGAGCGAATATCGCGTCGTATCCGCAATAATTCGGGGGAGGCATTATCCTTTACCTCACCATGCTTGTTGATGACGGTATCGATTTTATCAAGAACTGCCGGATAGACCATTACAGGGTCGGCCAAATCATATAATGCAGGAAAATCTTCTTTTTCTTTCGATTGAATAAATCGGAGGATATCGCGTACGCTGCCCAGTGACCGGCGAAGATCATACAACTCTTCCACTTCAAGGAAAAGGCCTTCCACCCTGATTTTCTTAAGGGATTTTCGCAAGTCAAAAAAATGACTCGCAGGCATTTCCTGACCATCGTCACTGATGTGCATCATCTCGTGTGTCTGACGCAGCCAGTTTACTACGCTTTCAAAATTGGCGGAAAATGTCATCTTTTCAACACGCTCTCTGCCCATTTCGCTTAAACAGCCCTCGGAAATGAATTCTCTTATTTTGTTGAAATATAGCTTTATTTCGAATGTACTCGGGTAAATCACGTTTTCTCCATTTTGGTGCAAAATTAATGAAAAGATCGGGTGTAATTGTTATGATTTTTAAATTCATCCATATGAATTTTTTTTCCTGATTTAATTCATGTGGAAAGAAATGAAAATGCTGAGAATCGTCTTGTTTTAGGAATGGGGACCACATTAATTTAGCAGCCGCAATAAATCAGGTAATAGTTGAATCATGGGACCAATCAGCAAACTAAAAGAACTTGGATTTCTGGAGCGCAGACGTTATGAAGCAGTGGTGTTTTTGATGGTAACCGGACTTTTTTTCGGATATCTGGGCAGCGAAATGGGTGTCATCAATTTTTTAAATACTTTGATGCGCACGGCCCACGATTTATTAATGAATACAGTTCTGTTTATTCTGGGGATTACTGTTTTAACAGGTGCATTCGGAAAATTAATGATCGAGTTTGGAGTTGTCAGACTTCTGGAGTTTCTTCTGGCTCCTCTGATGCGTCCTTTGTTTAAGCTTCCCGGTGTAGCATCATTGGCCGGACTGATGACTTTCTTTTCTGATAATCCGGCCATTATTGGTTTGTCTAATGATCCGCATTTCAGGAGCTTTTTCAAGAAACGTGAATTGTTGTCGCTTACCAATTTTGGAACTGCTTTTGGGATGGGACTTATTGTTCTGGCATTTATGAGTAGTCTGGGGTTTTTTGAAGGAGCCATGATCGGATTGGCCGGTGCGCTGGCGGGTGCCATTGTCAGTACCCGCCTGATGCAATATTTATTGAAAGATGTTTTTATTGACGAAGATGATCATGTTACTAATCTGAAGGCCAATGAGGCAGAGATCCGGTTCGATTCAAAAGGACCGGTTTTTCAACGTTTTTTGAATGCTATATTGGATGGCGGAAAATCAGGAGTGGATTTGGGGCTGTCAATTATCCCCGGTGTATTGGTTATTAGCACATTTATAATGATTATAACGTTTTCGGTAAACGACCCGGAAATCGGTTATCAGGGACTGGCATATGAAGGGGTTCCGATTCTTCCCCGGCTGGCGGGTTATCTTTCCGGGGTGTTCAAGTTTCTTTTTGGTTTTGAGCATCCCGAGCTCATTGCGTTTCCTGTTACTTCGCTGGGAGCAGTCGGCGCTGCTCTTTCTATGGTGAAAGCGTTTGTGGCCCAAGGTATTGCCGGAACCAATGAAATCGCTGTTTTTACTGCCATGGGCATGTGTTGGAGTGGATATCTGAGTACACATACAGCAATGCTTGACACATTGGGGTACCGGCATCTTACTTCCAGAGCCTTATTGGCTCATACCATCGGAGGATTGGTGGCAGGTGTGACGGCTCATTTGATTTATAGCGGATTAGCTTTTTGGATGAACATTTAAAGGTTGGAAAGTTTCTGTAATAAGCGGTCAAACATTAATAAAAGGCCAACAGCAAGAGAAGCTCCAATTCCCAGAAGATGGATGGGTTTGATCCATGCATAGAGAGATTGAAAAGCACCCGACAGACTGTTTAGCCACAATTGCTCGTTGCCGGTGGCCGACATTTGTCCCACATCAAAGAGAAAGCCTGTCACAAAAAGAGTCAAAACCCCGGGCAGAATCCACCATCGGTTCCGTTTATCCACAATGGGTTCATAGTAAGTGGACTGCGAGACCCACTCGCTCATTACCCTGTCCATAACAGTACGGTTAAAATCATCCGATGGAACATCATCGGGTTTAAAATTGTTTTTAAACAATTGCCTGATGAAGTTATCTTCGGAGCTATTTGTATTTATGTCTTTGTTCATATCTAGGTCTTTTTATCGATACTATAGGAGCGAAGATGTTTCGGTCTTTAGCAATATCTTCAGCTCCTTCAGCAGGTTTTGCCGCCCCCGGTGCAATTTTATTTTTACATTTGATACGGTTAAGCCTGTAATTTGGGTAATTTCTTCAATGTTTAATTCTTCAAAATAAAAAAGTGTCAGCACTATTGCTTCTTCACCTTTTATTTTGGACAAAGCCTGCTTTAAAAACCTGCTTCTGTCTTCCGTTTCCATACTGTCAGAAGAAAAACCATCAAAAATAGCATTGTGGCCGGAATTGGTATGGTCATCCTCATATGCGATCTCTTTGTCACGTCTTTGCCGGATTTTAGAGATCGCCTGGTGATAAGTAATCCTGTAAATCCAGGTAGAGAATGCCGATCGCCCCTCAAATGTATTGAGTGCTTTATATGCTTTCAAAAAGGCATCCTGGGCAACTTCTTCTGCATCGGCTTCGTTTTTGACCACCTGAAGAGCAAGTGTATAAACCATTTGCCGGTAACGGTCAATGAGCACCGCATAGGCTGCCACATCTCCTTTACGTACTTGCTTTATGATATGTTTGTCGTCTGGCATTGTCATGTTATTGTTAAGACGCCTTAGAACCATAGTTGGTTACAAAATACGAAGAAATTTATTATAATGATGATGAACCAAGGAGTTGTAATGAAATAAATGACAGGTTTAAATGACGTAATTTTGTTCTTAAATCCAATCAATTGTTTGTCTTATTCTC
>JBEPWN010000296.1:0-4232 GCA_041642395.1 Marinilabilia sp.
TTACGGTTAATGTCTGATTGTCTACATCCAGAACAAAAGAACCTTCAACACCTTCAGCATCCGGGCTTTCATAATAGGTATAATTGGCTGCCCCATCCAGGTCAAAGGTCATTTTACCATTGACATCAACAGGAGGCATATCACCGGAACCGCCGGCGTTCCACCAAACTGACATATAACCTTCAGGATTATCCGGAGGGCTCATGAACCACCATAAACCCTGATCGCTGGGTTCTCCGGCAAATACCCAGGTTTTACCTTCGGCGGTATTTTCACTTACCAAATCGTACCAGTCCTGATCAAGAGGTACATCCAGCACATCGACCTGAACATCAATGGTTTTTTCAAAGAATTCTGCTCCCAGGGTTCCAACAAATGTAAAAGTTGAAGTTCCCGGAATAGGATAAACAATTTCTACCCTGTTTGTAAGGGCTTTGCCCAGGTTGTAGTCCCAGTAGCCTGTTACTCCGGGGGTATTCATACTCAATTCAATGAGATTCCCGTTTGCTTCATTTTGAGTTGCAACCAGTTCAACTTCCTCAACAGTGGCATTGTTTTCCAGGAATTGTTCATCCACTATTGAATCGCACGATACCAATAATATCATCGATCCTAACAAAAGGCTTAATATTTTATTTGTACTTTTCATTTCTTATTAATTTTTAATATTTAACCTTATTACTCCCATCCCGGATTTTGCTCATATACACCGTTTGATAACCTAATTTCAGTTTCCGGAATTGGAACCAGTCCTTTGGTTTCCGGTCTGTAATTAACCCGGTATGTAGCTTCAGATCCTGAATTACGAACATTAATTGTCTGGTCAAATGCAGTATTTACATCTCCCCAGCGCACAAGGTCAAACCAACGTAATCCTTCAAAAGCAAACTCGTGCTTTCTTTCCTGCTTAATGTTATCCAGCGAATATTCAACTGGTTCTAAACCTGCCCTTTCGCGTACCTGATTCATTCCATCGGCTGTTTGGGTAATCTCCGAATGCATCAGTAAAACATCAGCAAAACGCATAAAAATAAAATCCTGAGCATGCATGAGCTGCATATCTGCATTACCCCAATCGTAAAGCTGAACGAACATACCTACATTAGTGCCAGTCTCATCAGGATATTGCAGGGCATGATACTTCTTATTAAACAGCCCGGTTTCATGGTCACCTTTATCACGCTGATAATCTTCGGTACCCTGATTTGGTTCTCCAACCTCGAGAACAGAACCCAGTTTCCTTGGATCGTTATCATCCCATTGGTTAAACAGCCTTGGATTTACAGTTCCCCATCCCCATCCCTGGCCAAAAGGAACCAGTGAATTATCGCGGATGGCCATAAACAAAGCGAGTCTGTTGGTATAAATATTACCATTGCTCCAGCCCCAGTCTCCAAATGAAAACCTTTGCACAAACATGGATTCGTAATTTCCGGTTCCGAATGTTGGAGAATGTCCATCCTGGCCAACCCATGAAAGATCATTTTCATGTGCCCAGGGTAGAATGGTCGAATCACCGGCAGCAATATTTACGTACGAGTATGGCCACAGGTTCCTGAAATCACTTGCTAATTGATAGCCACTGTTGTTAATTACGTTTTCCAAATAATTTGCTGCATCGGTAGCTGACACTGAGCCCCCATCGACCAATGGCAAATCATCGGTAGGCTGTCCTTCCATATTGGTCATGTAACCTGTGTAGTGTAAATATACCCGACCCATATATGCTTCAGCAACCCATTTATTGGCATGTCCGTATTCAGAAGTTGGGATTTCCTGGAAAGGAACAGCCGGTAATGTTTCAATGGCAAGCTTCAGGTCAGAAGCAATCCGGGCGAAAGTTTCGGTATAGGTAGAACGGGGTGCATCCCTTGGATCGTCAAGCTCAACGATCAACGGCACACCACCAAAGAATTTACCCAACCGAAAATAGAAAAACGCCCGCATAAACAATGCTTCTCCAATAGCCTGATCCTTGAAATTCTGCGCTTCCTCAGGAGAATCAAAATAAGCAGAAAAATCAGCTTCAGCAGTATTTTCAATAATGGCGGTTGCTCTTACAATACCATTGTAGCTTTGGACCCACATATCACGATAAGTATCCTCTGCCGGGTCTTCGAAATTATCGACCCATTTTGCAGATTTATCATCAGGACCACCTCCTCCCAGCATCAGGTCTGACATCAAGCTGGCGGCAAGAGCTTCATTGCTGTGCACATTTGGTGTATAAATTGCATTATAAACCCCCGCCATCGCTTCACTTATATCTTGCGGAGTCTGATAAAAGGTTTCCAGACTTTTTCCATAGAGATTATCGGTATCCAGATAATCCTTGTTACAACCTGATGCAAGGAATAAACCTGCAAAAAGTGTAATATATATTAGCTTTTTCATACTATTCAAAATTTATATCTATTTAAAATCCAACACTTAATCCAAACATAACTGTTCTGGGCAATGGATATAAGCCAAGGTCAATCCCTGAAGCCCAACTTGCATCGTGTCCAAAACGAACTTCCGGATCCATTCCGTCATATCCTGTGAATGTGTACAGGTTATTAACTGCAGCATATAATTTTAATGTAGAAATGGCATTAAAATCAGAAATTAAGCTTCCAAAATTATACCCAATCGTTAAGTTGCTAACCCTTACATAATCAGCATCGTGCATGTAAATGTCAGAAATATATTGCTGATTCCTGTTTGAACCGTAAGTCAGTCTTGGCATTCTGCTTGAAGTTCCCTCACCATGCCACCTGTCAAATACATCTGAAGTATAGTTTTGTGTAAACTGATCGGCAAACGAACGATACGACTGCATTACCTGCATACCAAATTTTCCGGTCAGTGTGGTATTCATGTAAATGCCTTTGTATTCCAGGTTTAATTGCATACCCATTTCGAAATCGGGATTAGGATTGCCCAAATAAACCTTATCGTCTTCATCGATTGACCCATCCTGGTTTTGGTCCACAAAACGCACATCACCGGGACGTTGATCAGCGAAATATGGTGTACCGTCAGTAGGTTTCACCCATTCCTCCACTTCTTCCTGATTCTGAAGAATTCCATCGGTTTCATAACCGTAAAAATATCCGATTGGATACCCGACTTCAACTCTTGAAACTGCAGCAGTTCCTTGTGATAATACATGTGGTGGGCCATGAATAATTCCATCGGTATTGGCAATTCTTGTCACCTCATTTTTGTTGTGAGCACCACTTAAGGATACATTATATCTGAAATCACCAGCATTATCATTCCAGTTAACTACCACTTCCACACCGGTATTCTCAATATCACCTCCATTAATAAACGGAGCTCCTGCACCTGATGTTCCAAGAATAGGTGCTTGCAACAACCAGTCTTTGGTGGTTTTCTTATACCAGTCAAAAGTAACTCCCATTCTGGAATCCAGCAATCGGGCATCAAAGCCGATATTCAGCTGCTCTGAAGTCTCCCACGTTACATCAGGATTGGGTACCCTTTCCGGGTAAGCTGTTGTTCCGGACACCGGCTTGGTATCGCCAAAGAAGTACCCGGGGAAAACATAAGCTATTTGTGAAGAGTAGATGAAATTTGGAATGGATTGGTTACCGTTTTGTCCCCAACTCACTCTTAATTTACCGAAATCAATGATGTCAGAAGCTCCCTGCATAAAATCTTCACTGGTAACCACCCATCCGGCAGCTACTGAAGGGAAATACCCCCATCGGTGTCCTTCGGCGAAATTGGAAGAACCATCCGCACGCATAATAACCGAAAGCAGGTATTTTTCCAGGTAATTATATTGAACTCTTCCCAGATATGACATTAATCCGCCACCACCAGCGGCCCAGTCGGCACCCCAGGTATTAATATCACTGATAGATCCTGGACTTTTCGTATTGTTAATATAAGCGTAACGCGGATTTCCGGGGAACAACAAATTGTTTCTTGAACCACCTACTTCATAATCGATCTGGTTTTGCAGTAATTCATAACCTACAAGGCCTGAAATTCCATGATCCCCAATTTGGGTGTCATACGAAAGTGTGGTTGTCCATGTCCAGTTATTGCCAAAATTCATGCTCTGCTGAGCCCCATCCACCTGGTCGGTATATAATGTTCCCAAAGCATAGGTAGGATTCATGGAGCGGCTATGACCAAACCAGGCATCTATACCATACGAAGATCTTAATTTTAAATCTTTTAGGGGTTCAAGTTCAGCAAATACATTACCTACTACCCTG
>JBEPWN010000297.1:0-4206 GCA_041642395.1 Marinilabilia sp.
CGGCATTCATCCATAAAAGTGGTAATCTTGGTAATATCGCTCAGGTTTCGACTCAATACCCCCGACATAAATTCTGCCGGATAATTTGCTTTTAGATAACCGGTTTGATAAGCAACATAGGCATAACACACCGAATGCGATTTATTAAAAGCATAACTGGCAAAAGCTTCCCAGTCTTTCCATATTTTTTCAATGAGCTGATCGGGTGTCTTACTAACGTTCTTACAGCCTTCTATAAATTCTTCATTATTTTTACAGCCTTCATGGAATTTCACTTTCAGCTTAGTCATTAAATCGGCCAGTTTTTTCCCCATGGCCTTACGAAGAGAATCAGACTCACCCCTGGTAAAACCGGCCAGAGCTCTCGACAAAAGCATTACCTGCTCCTGAAAGACTGTAATCCCATAGGTGTCTTTCAGCAAAGACTCCATGATGGGATGATCGTAGTAAATATCCTGCTTTCCATGTTTCCTGGCAATATAGTCGGGAATGTATTCCATGGGCCCGGGACGATACAGAGCATTCATGGCAACCAGATCTTCAAAACGGTTGGGCTGAAGTGCCCTCAGGTGTTTCTTCATTCCGGGCGACTCAAACTGGAAAATGGCAGTGGTATCACCCCGGCTAAACAATTCAAAAGTCGCAGGATCTTCGGGAGGAAGCTTTTCAATATCAATATCGATATTCTTGGAAAGCTTAATATTCTCTAATGCTTCCTTAATAATAGACAAGGTTTTAAGCCCCAGAAAATCCATCTTCAACAATCCTATTGCCTCCACGTAACGACCATCGTACTGAGTAGTCATCAGTTTTTCTTCCTTGGTGGGAATAAGAGGTATGTGCTCCTCCAGCGGATCACGACCGATCAGTACGCCACAGGCATGAACGCCGGTTTGCCTGACCGATCCTTCAAGCGAACAGGCCAGAGCAAGTGTTTTCAGGACTTTTTCCTGACCGTTAGTACGGGCTTCTTTAATCAAATTGGCAAATATTGTATAAACCTCCAGCAAGGCTTCCTTTTTAACGTCTCCGGAACTTTTCGCTGCCCTCATCTCATTGTCAATTCTGCTAATGGCAGCATCGATACTTCCCTCCTCACGTTCTCTGGTCAGAACCTCATCGTAAGCATTTGCCAGCTTGGTGCCTGGCCTCTCAGGAATAAGTTTAGCCAGTTTATCTGTTTCGGACAACGGAAGTTTCAACACCCTTCCCACATCACGAATGGCCGAACGGGCAGCCATTGTACCAAATGTGCAGATGTGGGCCACTTTATCGTAACCATATTTTTCGGTCACCCAGTCAAGCACCAGCTGACGTCCATCATCATCAAAGTCAATATCCACATCAGGCATTGAGATACGATCAGGATTCAAAAAACGCTCAAACAGAAGATCATGCTTAATAGGATCAATATTGGTAATCCCGACACAATATGAAACGGCTGATCCGGCAGCAGATCCCCGTCCCGGCCCCACAAGCACATTCATGTCGCGTGCTGCATTGATGAAATCCTGAACAATGAGGAAGTACCCAGGAAAACCCATTGTTTTTATTGTATTCAGCTCAAAATCGAGTCGTTCCTTCACTTCTTCGGGAAAAGGATCACCATATCTGTCAGGATCTTTGGCCCCTTCATAAGCCAGATGAGTCAGATAGTCAGATTCCAGCGTAACACGAATAAGATGCTCATAATCACCGCCAAGGGCATCATACCGGTCACCAAATTCAGCACGAAGCGACTCTTCCGGATATTTCTCCTTATAATCTTCGTAAGTTCCAAACTCCGACGGAATTGGGAAAAATGGCATAATGGGAGCAGAATTCAGGTCGTATTCCTCAATCTTATTGGCAATCTCAGCTGTATTAAAAAGGGCCTCAGGAACATCCTTGAAAAGTTCGTTCATCTCGGCGGTGGTTTTTAACCACTCCTGCCGTGTATAGCGCATCCTGTTCTCATCGTCAAAATCCTTCCCTGTGTTCAGGCATATCAGCAAATCGTGAGCTTCAGCATCTCCTGCATCCATAAAATGCACATCGTTGGCAGCAATCACTTTAACATCAAGCTCCTTTGAAAAGGCAAGTAAAGCCTTGTTCACTAGAACCTGATTTTCATAAACATTCTGTCTGGCTTTAAAATCCTCTGCAGGATGTCGCTGCAGCTCGAGGTAAAAATCATCGCCTAACAGCTGCTTGAACCAAAGGATCGTTTCCCTGGCTCCATCCATATCGCCTGCCATTATTTTCTGGGGAATCTCTCCCCCAATACATGCTGTTGTTACAATCAATCCTTCATGATATTGCTCCAAAAGTTTCTTATCGATACGTGGTTTATAATAAAAGCCCTCAACATTGGCTACAGTTATCAGTTTCAAAAGATTGCGATAACCTGTATTGTTTTTGGCCAGCAAAATAAGATGATCACCACGTCCATCCAGCTTACTGTCACTCCGGTCGTGAATGGTGCGGGCGGCAACATAGGTTTCGCAACCCAAAATTGGTTTGATCCCTTTTTTTCGGCAAGTGTCAAAAAACTCCTTAATGCCAAACATGGTACCATGATCGGTGAGAGCCAATGCTTTCATCCCGTCATTTTTTGCCTTGGTCACCAGGGCGCTTACACTGGCAGCACCATCGAGAATTGAAAATTGAGAATGAACGTGTAAATGTGTAAATGGTATTAAATCCATAAGACTTCTGGTATAGTGTAAATGACAACGTACAAAAATAGAAAAATGATAAAGTTCCAACACTATTTTTGACAAATGGTTTTTATCAAAAGATCATTAATTGCCAGATGTTGGATACCGGATGGATAATATCATATTGTAATACGTCTTCTTAAAAACACTTATCGATTTGTAATTCGCCAACTTAAAACGTTATCCCAGTTCCTCTATTCAAAAATCCCGGATCTGAAACCAAAAACACAGGCAACTAGACAATTAGAATAACCCGGAACTCGAAACCCAAAACTCCCTGAAAATCTGCGACATCCTCTATGAAGCTATGTGTAACCTTTTTAACCAGAAAAGAATCGAAACCCGAAACCCAAAAGCAGAAATGCATGCATAAAAGTAAAAAGAATACCCCCAGCATCCAGCCGATTGACCATCCCATCATATTATTATCAAAAAATTCTGGTTAAACCAATTAATCACCTTATATTTGCACTCTCAAAATAAAATGTAGGTTGTTTAATTGAAATTATTTAACAAATGCCCGTAAAAATCAGATTAACGAGACACGGACGCAAAAGGTATGCTTACTACCACATAGTGGTAGCAGATAGCAGGGCGCCACGAGATGGTAAATACATCGAGAGGATTGGTTCGTACAATCCCAACACAAATCCTGCTACAATAGAACTGGATTTCGACAAAGCCATTAACTGGCTTGGCAAAGGCGCTCAACCTACTGAAACTACCCGTGCAATCTTGAGTTACAAAGGTGTACTCATGAAAAAGCACCTTCTTGAAGGTGCAAAAAAAGGTGCTTTTGACGAAGCCGAAGCGGAAAAACGATTCCAGAAATGGATGGAAGAGAAAGACGCTAAGGTTCAGGCTAAATTAGACAAGCTATCGTCTGAAAGTGACCAGGAACGTAAAGCACGTCTCGAGCAAGAAGCCAAAGTAAATGCCGAAAGAGCAGAGAAACTGGCTAAGAGAAATGCCGATCTTGCAGCGGAAGCCGAAGCAGCACAGAAACAAGAAACTGCTGAAGTTGAAGAAACTCCGGAAGAAACAAAAGAACAGGCACCTGAGGAAAAACCTCAGCCGGAAGCCGGCTCTGAAGAGGAACCCAAAGCTGAATAAGCTTTAATTCCTGATTCTTCTAAAAAACATAAAACCTGCTTGCTTTTGCAAGCAGGTTTTTTTGTTTTAATATCATTCAATAGTCCGGAAAACTTGGCAATTGTTTAATCTTGTAAAGCCCTGGCAAGGATATGGCCAAATTTATTGGATTTTTGGAAATTAACAAACACGAAACCCCCTCAAAAGATTGGTGTTGATGTTAATAAGTTAGAGATTAAGAGGTTAGAGACTTTAAAACTATACACTCAAAACTAGAACCCCGAAACTTAAAACTCGCCGGAAACACTAATTACTTATTTTTAAAAAAAGATAACATGGAAAGTGCGCATGCCCTGCATCCCGCTAAAAACAATAAAGAAATATATCGCTAATTCTTCAGAATGGATTTAAATAC